>JALYXN010000433.1 GCA_030947085.1 Pseudomonadota bacterium
GCACCCCGGCCTTGGCAAAGTTGAAATGATCGGAACGGAAGTAGAAGCCGTTTTCCGGCGTGGTTTCCGCCGAGATCACCCGCCCCTGCGTCTTCAGCACATCGGCCAGCATGTCCTCCAGTTTTGACTGGCCTTTGCCGATCACCGTCATGTCGCGCGCGGTGCCGATGATCGGCAGCGCGTCAGCCGCGATGTCGGCCACCGTCTTGTCCAGCGGGAATACCGGCTTGGCCACGTAATACTGCGAGCCGAGCAGGCCGGACTCCTCCAGCGTGGGGATGAAAAACAGCACGCTGCGCTGCGGCGCCACCTTCTGGTGGGCAAAGGCATCGGCCAACTCCAGCAGCATGGACAAGCCGGTGCCGTTGTCGATCGCGCCGCTGTAGACCTTGTGACCATTCAGCGTGGGGTCGGTACCCAGATGATCCCAGTGCGCGGTGAACGCCACCACCTCGTCGGGCTTGCGACTGCCCTTGACCATTGCCAGCACGTTCCTTGATTCGAAGTGGCCGATCTTGTTGTGCAGGCTGATCGAGGCGCTGGCCTCCAGCGGCACCGGCTTGAAGCCCGGCTTGGCCGCTTCGGCGGCGAGCTGGTCGAAGTCCCTGCCCGCCGCGGCGAACAGCCGGGTGGCTGCGGCGTGGGTAAGCCAGCCGGCCACCGGCAGGCGTGGCGCCGGATCCACGCTGGACGGCAAGCTCAGCTGCGGTCCGCTGCCGCTGTTCTGCAGCACGCTGAACGGATAGCCCGCCGCCGCATCGCTGGTGTGCACGATGAAGCAGGCCGCTGCACCCTGCAACGCGGCCTCGGCGTACTTGTATGTCCAGCGCCCGTAGTAGGTCATGGTGCTGCCCTGGAACAGCTTGGAATCGCCGCTTGCGAAGCCGGGATCGTTGACCAGCACGATCACCGTCTTGCCCTTCACGTCGAGGCCCCGGTAATCGTTCCAGTGCCAGTTCGGCGCATCCACGCCGTAACCGAGAAACACGATCGGCGATTTGTTCAGATCGACCTGAGGCTTCGCCTGCAGCGTCTGGGCCATCATGTCGGTGCGGTAGGCGAAGCTGACCGGCTTGCCATGGCTGGAAACATCCAGCGTCACGTCGGTATTCAGCAACAGGATCGAGTCGGCCGGCACGGTCTGAAAGAACGAGCCGTGGTTGCCGGGTTGCAGGCCCATGCGCTTGAATTCGGTCACCAGAAAATCGGTTGTGCGCTGCGCGCCTACCGTGCCGGGTTTGCGCCCGCCGAACGCGTCGGAACTGAGGGTGCGGTCGAAGCGGGCGAAATCTGCGGCGTTGATCTGCGGCGCCAGCGTGACCTTTGGTGCAACCGCCGCGGCCGTTGCCTGTGCCGCCAGCAGCGGGCCCGCGGCCAAGCTCAAAGTCGCTAGTGAAACCAGCATCGAGAAACGCATCGAGAAGCTCCTGCACTTGAGAACAAGTGCTCTTTCTAGCGCGACGGAGGCTGGTTGTCCACGACTCCGCACCTTCGCGGCGTACACCGCCCTGTTGGGCGGGGCCATGCTCGGACGGTTCTGCGCACGACGCAGACACAAGGGTCAGAGTCGAATGGCAATCACGTAGGCTCGTCATCCTCGCGAGACGCTCCTCAACAGCCGCAGGAATGACGGAAAACAAGGCCTGGCGATTAAGCGAGTGCCCGTCGGATCAGAGTTTGAGGTCCCCATGTTTTCACGTTGGAACGGCAAGCTGATCGAGCATGACGGAGGTAGGCTGACGTATCTTTCGACGATGGCGAAGGATCTGCAACCATCGTCGGAGCAAGGCCTCACGTCGCACCCGCATGATGGAGTAGAGCCGGCGCTTCGATCAAAATGGAATGAGCCATTGATCGATGCCGCTGGCCTCGCGCGCCGCGCGTTCCAACCATGTCGCAGGGGCTCAAAGGGTACGGAGGGAATTAGCACAATTCAATTGCCTCCGTCCCCTTATTGCTGGATCCCGTTCGGTTGAGGCCCCGCTTCGCAGGAAATTGGGTTGCCCGCCCCTATCATGGGTCAATTCATTACTCGGAATCGCCGCTGATGGAAACACGCATACAGAATCCGCAACTGGCCGGTCGGCTGATGCCGGTCGCGCAAGCGGTGGAGCTGATCCGCCCGGGCATGACCGTGGGCATGAGTGGCTTTACCGGCGCCGGTTACCCCAAGGCGGTGCCGCTGGCGCTGGCCGAACGGATCGGCGAGGCGCACGCGCGTGGCGAGAAGTTCGGCATAAAGATCCTCACCGGCGCGTCCACCGCGCCGGAACTGGATGGCGTGCTGGCGCGCACCGGCGGCATCGACTTCCGCCTGCCGTATCAGTCCGACCCGGAATTACGCGCGCGCATCAACCGCGGCGAGATCGAGTACATGGACATCCATCTGGGCCATGTCGCGCAGTACGCCTGGTTCGGTTTCTTCGGCAAGATCGATATCGCGGTGGTCGAGGCAGCCGGCATTTTGCCGGATGGACGGCTGATTCCGTCAACTTCAGTCGGCAACAACAAGACCTGGCTGGACCTGGCCGACCGGGTGATCGTCGAGGTCAACAGCGACCAGCCACAAGGTCTGCAGGGCATGCACGACATCTACTACGGCACCGCGCTGCCACCGCACCGCAAGCCGATTCCGCTGGTGGCGCCGGGCGACCGCATCGGGGAGCCTTATCTGCGGGTAGACCCGGCCAAGGTGGTTGCTGTCGTGGAAACCCGGGGCCGCGACCGGCTCAGCCGTTTCGCCGAGCCCGACGACAATAGCGTAAGGATCGCCGGCCATCTGGTGGAGTTCTTTCGCCACGAAATCGCCAAGGGACGCCTGGGCGAGCACCTGCTGCCACTGCAGTCGGGCGTAGGCAACATCGCCAATGCGGTATTGACCGGCCTGCGGGCGGGCGGATTCGAGCAGCTCACCGCGTTCACCGAGGTGGTCCAGGACGGCATGCTGGACCTGATCCGCACCGGCACCATCACCATGGCCTCGGCCACCGCGCTGTCGCTGAGCCCGGATGGCGTCGAAGAGTTCATCAGCCACATCGACTACTACCGCAGCCGCATCGTGCTGCGTCCGCAGGAGATATCCAACCACGCCGAACTGGTGCGGCGGCTGGGCTGCCTCGCGCTCAACGGCATGGTCGAGGCGGACCTCTACGGCAACGTCAATTCCACCCACGTCGCCGGCACCAGCATCATCAATGGCATCGGCGGCTCGGGGGATTTCGCCCGCAACGGTTTCCTGTCTTGTTTTCTCACCCCAAGCACCGCCAAGAACGGGGCGATCTCCTGCATCGTGCCGATGGTCAGCCATGTCGATCACACCGAGCACGACGTGGGGGTGGTGGTTACCGAACAGGGCCTGGCCGATCTACGCGGGTTGTCGCCCAAGCAGCGCGCGCGCGAAGTCATCCGCCATTGCGCACATCCGGACTACCGCCCGCTTCTGCAAGACTATTTCGACCGCGCCTGCCGCGACAGCAAGGGCAAGCACACCCCGCATCTGCTGACGGAAGCGCTGTCCTGGCATCAGCGCTTCCTCGACACCGGCAGCATGATGCCCTGAGCTGCGCAGTCACCGGCCACAGGCGTCGAGCCTGCAAACAGGCAGGCAAAGTGCCCGATCTTTCGATCTGATCGTTGGAAGGCGACTCGCCTCCTGTTCCAGCAAATGGAAGCATCCCGTACTCCCCGACTCCCCGATATTTCCGTCGCTTCCCCACGCCTGAATTCAACTTCTTCCGTACCAGTTTCGCACCTCAATCAAGATGCTCCATACTGTTTGGAAGGCGCATCCAGGCGTGTTGTTGCTCTTCGTGGACGGCCACTTGCGGCTGTGAAAAATACGGATCCGCAAAGGCGCCGACCGCCACAGTAAAGAATCCGGGCAGCGCGGCAGCCTGCCAGAACGCGGTGGAGCCGCCCACGCGCCGCAGCTGGCCGTGCTGTTGCAATTTGTGAAACCAATTTTGTGAAACCAGGTTCAGAGTCGACTTTCCCGAGGGTACTACTTAGTTAAGTGCGCTCTGACCCCTGTTTTTATGGTCGAGTACGCGGTTGAACGAACTCATCGATCAGCTGCGACATCCCAGTCCCAAACTGCTCGATCAACTGGGCGCGTTGGCATGAATTCGTGGGAAAACATCAGGGTCAGAGTCGGCATTCCCGAGGGTACTCCTCAATTAAGTGCACCCTGACCCTGAGGTTTGACTCCCCAATATTTCCGTCGCTTCCCCACGCCTGAATTCAACTTCTTCCGTAACAGTTTCGCACCTCAATCAAGATGCTCCAAACTGCTTGGAAGGCGCATCCAGGCGTGTTGTTGCTCTTCGTAGACCGCCACGTGCGGCTGTGAAAAATACGGATCCGCAAAGGCGCCGACCGCCAAAATATAGAATCCGGGCAGCGCGGCAGCCTGCCAGGACACGGTGGAGCCGCCCACGCGCCGCAGCTGGCCGTGCTGTTGCAATTTGTGAAACCAATTTGTGAAACCAGGTTCAGAGTCGACTTTCCCGAGGGTACTACTTAGTTAAGTGCGCTCTGACCCTAATGGCACTTACTTAAGCTCGTCATCCCCGCGAACGCGTGGATCCAGTGGCTTCGATGGCCCGGAAACGTGCGAGGTCACTGGATTTCTGCGTTCGCAGGAATGATGAGGAATGAGGTTTTACGCTTAAGTAAGTGCCATTCCACTCTGACCCCTGTTTTGCCAGCAACGAACCGGCCTGGCGAGCATTGATACCATCCATACGTGACACCGCGGCTGCGCTCGCACGCTCGAAGTGCTTCGTCATCACACAAGGTACCGATCAGGTTGATCCTGCCGATGTCGATCACGGACCGATACGCCTGCGGCGTGGACCGAAGTTTCCGCCGGAGTAGCTGCTGGCTGGAGCGCCGTCAAGAACGGGGCCGGAACACTTACGAATACCTGCTGCAGTCGATGACGAGG
>JALYXN010000462.1 GCA_030947085.1 Pseudomonadota bacterium
GTATGGGGGCGCTTGCGCGCTATCAGCACATAACCACCGCCGAGCAGGTTGGCCGGCAGCATACCCCTCGAAAGACCTGGCCAGATCTGCCCCACGCGATCAATCCGCTCAACTTCCAGGCCGCCCCGCAGCAGCGCGCTATTGAGCCCAAAGGGGAAAAGCAGGCGCCGCACACCAGGCCGCCCGCGCCAACAAAACCATGGCGACCAGACGCTTATCGGGTGCACGCCGGTAATTGCCAGCACACCGCCGGGTGCGAGAGTGCGCACGGCCTCGTCCAGTAGGGCCGCTGGGCTGGTTACCACCTCCAGAACGTGACGCATCACAATCAGCTGGAACGCGTCGTCGACAAAGGGCATCGGTTCGTCGGCAGCAGCGTCCAGGTCACCTCGATAGCGGCCCTTGTCAAAGCAGAGTGTGGCCCAGCAGCCCAGCATCGGAGCCGCGGGCGGCATGTCTCCAGCGCAGGTGGTCAACAGCAGCGCATGCGTGCCGGAACATCGCTGCAGCACGGGCGCCAACACGCGCTTCTGGTCGTTCTGCAACCGGCGCATGGGCGCGCTGGCATAGATGTCGTTGTCGCGCTCGAACATGCAATGGGTCCATCTCCCAACGGGTGGAAAGAGTGTAACGGTTGAGAGGCCGTTTCGAACCGGGCGACCTGGGTCACGGCAAGAGCCGAGAACCTGTCGATTAACAATCCTCTAACGAGCAGGCCTCGCCATCACTTTATAGTCGGTCGCTTCGTGCGCGATCGATGGTCGCGTGACTCGATAAAACCGGGCCTGCTCTCGTTAATGCGAGTACAGGCCAGAGACGATGGAAAGCCAATCTTGCACATCACCCCCTTATGCGCCCTCGCCGACAACTATATCTGGCTGATCAACGATGACCACGGCAACTGCATCGTGGTCGATCCTGGCGATGCCGTCGTCGTCGAGCAGGCGCTGGCCGAGCGCCAACTGGTACTGAAAGCCATTTTGCTGACCCATCACCACGATGACCACATTGGGGGTGTAGCAAGTCTTAGAAAGAATCATCCGGTACCGGTGTATGCGCCGGTCGACAAACGCATCGTGCACGCCACCGATTGGGTGAGCGATGGAGACACGGTCGACATCCAGCAACCAGCCTGCCGTTTCCAGGTAATGGCGGTCCCCGGCCACACGCTCAGTCACGTCGCCTATGTCGGTGCCGGCGTCCTGTTCTGCGGCGATACACTTTTCAGTCTTGGTTGCGGTCGTTTGTTCGAGGGAACGCCCCGCCAGATGATGGGTTCGCTGGACCGCCTGTCGGCCTTGCCCGCAGAAACGCTGGTCTGCGCCGGCCACGAGTACACCGAAGCAAACGGCCGCTTTGCGTACACGATCGAGCCGACCAATCCGGACCTGAATAGCCGCAACCGGCAGGTCGACGAACTTCGCGCCAAACAGATCCCGACCCTGCCCGTGCCGCTGGCCAGCGAACTTGCCTGCAATCCGTTTCTTCGTATCGATAGTGCCGAGGTCATCAGTTGGTGCCGGCGGCGTGGGGTCGATGGCGACCGGATCGACCGGTTTGCCGCCGTTCGTGCGGCCAAGGATGCGTTCCGCGGATGAAACTCCGCATAAAGCTCTTGCCACTGGCACTGTCAACTTTCCTTGGAGCCTGCGCCAGCGCCCCACCCTACACTCCACCAGCGGTCTTAGATGAACCGGTGCCTGTCATTGCGCCGAAGCTGGCAGGCGAGGCCGCTGCCTCCTTGCCTGCGGCCGAAACAATGGACGCCTCGCCCAGCGCAACGACCGATGTATGGGATCGGCTGCGCGGCAGCTTTGCCATGAACGACTGTGACGCCGATCCGCGCGTGGCGATGTGGGCCCGGCGGTTCACACGCAATCCAGAGGGGTTTGAAAGTCGACTACAGGCATTGCTCCCGCGGCTGGTCTACGTCCAGAAAGTTGCATCCCAGCATGGCGTTGCCGGCGAGTTCGCCTTGATGCCATGGGTAGAGAGCCGTTTCCAGCCCGTCTCGGGCGAGCGACATCGCGCTGCCGGAATGTGGCAGATCATGCCCATTACCGCTGGAGCGATGGGTTTGCGAGTGGACGGCCATTACGACGGACGTCTGGATATTGCCGCTGCCGCCGAGGCAGTGATGACATTGCTGGCGCGATATTACGAGCAGTTCCAGGACTGGCGGATAGCCGATTACGCCTACAACGCCGGCGAATTTGGTATCCGGCGAATCATCGACAAGCACGGCATGCCGCCGGCGCAGCCTGCTATTCCCAAGTGGCCCGTTCGAAGAGGAACCCGCGAGCATCTGACAAAATTGTTGGCGATCGCCTGCGTGGTCCGCGAACCATCGCGCTTCAACGTCACCCTGCCGACATTGCCCGAAGAGCAACGCCTGGTGAAAGTGGACATTCCCCACTCCATGTCGCTCTCCAAGGCGGCCGACCACGCTGGTCTAGCCGAGGATGTCCTGAAGCATCTGAATTCAGCGTTTCGTGGAAAACTGGTGGACAGCAAGGCGGTCTCCTACCTGATGCTGCCCGCAAGTCACGCAGAGCAGTTTCAGAACGCGACACAATCAACGATCGCCATGCGGGATGCCAACCGACCCCCCGCCCTCGGTGTCCGCGCTAACGTCGAGGCAAATGCCCCTCTAACAACGCATACCGTTCGATCCGGTGACAGCCTCTGGGAAATTGCCAGGAACTATCACGTGAAGGTGACTGAGCTGAAACGATGGAACCATCTTCAGGGAAGTACGCTAAAACCGGGCCAGGTATTGAGGGTGGGGACTGATTGAAAACGAAAGGCGGCCATTGGCCGCCTTCGTTTGCTGTCTACTGAGGGCGTCGATACTGGACGCCAGGAATCCTGTTACATCAGATTCTTGTTGAACTTGATCTCGGCCCTGGATTTCAGCAGACCCAGTAATTCGCGGGTCGACTCGGTGCCATAGGCCTGAGCCATTTGCTGCTTCAGCCCCTGCATCTGCTGCGGCGACACCTTTGACGGGTCACCGCTCTGAACCTTGTCCACTGCCAGCAGTGAAAAACTGCCGTCACTCATGTCGACAGCGGCAAACTGAGGCTTGTCGGCAGATGCCGGATGGGGCAACAGAAACGCTTGCTTCAGCAATGCCGCCGGCAAGGGAGTACCCGTGGACGGATCGCCGCCGCGAACAACTTCTTTAGAGGCAGTCACGCTGGCACCGAGCGACGTCGCAACGTCTGACATGCTGTCACCCTTGCGCAGACGGGCGAGCGCCGCATCGGCCTGCTTTTTTGCAGCCTGGGCGATGCGCTCATCGTGGATCTTCTGCTTCACCTCGTCGTGGACGGCCGCTAGCGGCCGGGGGGCGGCCTGCACATGCTGGTCGACGTGGATCACCACCGAATGGTTGTTGCCCAAATCAACCAACCCTGAATTGTTTCCTTGAACGAGCACGTCGTCACTGAAAGCGGCCGCGATCACCTTGGGGTTCGCGGCCACCCCCTTTCCGCCCTCGCGGGAAAACAGACCGGTGCTTTTGATCGGAAGCTTGAGAGCGACCGAGGCCGGCTCCAGCGACGTCGGATTCTGATAGGTACTGTCGGACATCTTGCCCGCCACCTCGTTGTACCTGCGATCGCGCTCGGCGGCGGTGGCCTCCTGCACCAACTGGGCGCGAACTTCGTTGAAAGGCTTCGATTCACCACTGCGAACGTCCCGCAGCCAGATGATGTGATACCCGTCCGAGGACAGCACCGGCTTTGAAATTTCACCTTTCTTGAGCGCAAACATGGCCGCATCGAAGGCCGGGTTGGTGACTCCCTTTTCCAGCCAGCCCAGATCACCGCCCTGCCGCTTCGAGCCCAGATCCTCTGAATCGGCCGTGGCCAGCTTGGCAAAGTCGGAGGGGTTGGCCTCGGCGGCGATTTTCTCGGCCTTGCCCAAAGCCACTTTCTGCTGCGCCGGCGTGGCATTAGCGGGCACGTTGATCAGAATATGGGAAACAAGACGCTGATCGGGCTGCACGAAGCGCTGCTTCTCATCCGCGTAGCGCTTCTTCAGGTCATCTTCGCTTGGCGCCGCCTGCAACGGCAGATCCTGACCATTGACCTCGACATACTTCACCGAGACCTCTTCAGGGTTCATGTAATCAGCCTGATGTGCCTTGTACCAGGTCTGGAGCTGCGCATCCGTGACTTGATTGTCCACCAGTTTCGGCTGCGGCAGCACCACGTAACGCAGGTCGCGCCGCTGGGTGATCAGACCAAGGAACTGGTTGACCTGCTCGTCGCTGACAATCGTGCTGTCGTTGATGGCATTGGGCAGGATTTGCGCTGACAGGGAAGCGCGAATTTGGTCCTCGAACATGCTCGACGTCTCGCGCTGGCTGGCGAGATACGCGCTGTAGGTGGTGGCGTCGAACTGGCCATTTACCTGGAAGGCCGGTACTGCAGCAATGTAATCCCGCACGGCCTGGTCAGAAACTCGCATGCCCCAATCGGTATTGGCCTGCAACAACAACTGCTCATCGACCATGCCGTCGAGAATACGCTGCTTGGTCGCGGCCTTTTCGAAGATGCTGGCATCGAAACTGTCACCCTGCTGCTCACTTGCCTGCTGCCGCAGTCGGTTCATCCGATTCTGAAAATCGTTCTGACTGATTTCCCGCTTGCCGACCTTCGCCACGAACGTATCGTTGCGGGAAGTGAAGTAGCTCTCCATGCCGAACAAGGACATGGCCAGAACGGCGACACCCAGAACGATGATGGACGGCCATCCGTGCATCTTCTTACGCATTGCCTGCAGCATTGAAATCTTCCCGCGATGTGGTGGAGAGCGCATGACACTCGTGGTGCACGGTCGGCGCCTGCCTCCGTACGATCCAACACCCGACCTTCCGTAGATCGGGCAGAAGGGCACGCATCGCTCAAATGACAAGGGCGCCACGCGGGCGCCCTTGCGAACCATGGCGGAGTGGACGGGACTCGAACCCGCGACCTCCGGCGTGACAGGCCAGCATTCTAACCAACTGAACTACCACTCCACACTATCTGGTGGGTGCTGTAGGGATCGAACCTACGACCACCGCCTTGTAAGGGCGACGCTCTACCGCTGAGCTAAGCACCCAAAACCGAGCGTAAGCCGCTTAGTTTAGGGCATCCTTCAGGGTCTTGCCAGCCTTGAATGCAGGCACTTTCGACGCCTTGATCTTGATCGCCTCGTTGGTGCGAGGATTGCGGCCAGTGCGTGCGGCTCGGTCGCGGACGGTGAACGTACCGAAACCCACGATCGAAACGTCCTCACCCTGCTTCAACGACGCCTGCACGGCTTCCAGATAGGCTTCAAGCGCGCGACCCGCGTCAGCCTTGGTCAGCTCTGCCTTCTCGGCGATGGCATTGATCAGATCAGTTTTGTTCATTGAAAAAACTCCCTAGTTCGGATTTCACCGGCATAGTTCGCCATAAAGACGAGACAACGCCAGCGTAGATGGTTGGGTCTTGCTTTGTGCCTTGACGCAACCCCGCGTCGCTGCACTCGAATAACACCGGCACTGCGGTATCGCCTTTATACCAGTGCGTTGCCGGACTCCGCAACACAAGCGCGCGCAACGTTTCCGGTTGTTCAGCACTGAAAAAAATTGCTTGCAAAAAGGCGTGGAGGGAGCTACGCCGACCTTATTGACGGCCAATGCCATCCGAACCAGAGCACCCTACATGGCGTGAGGGTGCTGACTGGCTGAACGCTGCGTCAATGCGTAAGTGACGGCCCACCTTTCGTTTCGGCGACCACAGCCGGAGGTGTTTCATCCTTTACGGAATTGGGTTGCAGTGGTCGCTCAAGCGCGATATCCAGCACTTCATCGATCCAGCGCACGGGGCGGATTTCGAGCGATGAGGTAATGTTGGCCGGCATGTCGGCCAGATCCTTTTTGTTCTCCTCGGGAATGATCACGGTAGTAATGCCGCCCCGATGTGCGGCAAGCAATTTTTCCTTCAATCCACCAATGGGAAGCACCCGACCGCGCAGCGTGATCTCACCGGTCATGGCCACTTCTGAACGCACCGGCACCTTGGTCAAGACCGATACAAGTGCGGTGCACATGGCGATACCGGCACTCGGCCCGTCCTTCGGTGTGGCGCCTTCGGGCACATGGATATGGACGTCCAATTTCTGATGGAAATCCGGATCGATACCTAGCTGATCCACCCGTGCACGGACCACGGAAAGTGCTGCCTGTATGGACTCCTTCATCACGTCACCGAGCTGGCCGGTATTCACCAGACGGCCTTTACCAGGTACCACCGATGCCTCGATACTGAGCAGTTCGCCACCCACCTGTGTCCACGCAAGGCCAGTAACAAGGCCCACCTCGTTCTGCAGCTCCTTGCGTCCGAAATCAAAGCGGCGCACGCCCAGATAGTGGTCAAGATTGTTGGAGGTTACCTTGGCCCGATCCACAACCGCCTTGGTCCTTGTCGCCTTGGACGCTGGCGTTTTTGTCTTGGCTTTCTTCACTTGCAGCAAGGTCAGCTCCTTCACCACCTTGCGGCAGATCTTGGAAATCTCACGCTCCAGATTGCGCACGCCCGATTCGCGCGTGTAGTAACGCACGATGTCACGCAACGCACCTTCGCTGATACTGACCTCTTCGGTCTTGAGGCCGTTGGCCTTGAGCTGCTTGGAAAACAGGTACTTCTGCGCGATGCCCAGCTTCTCGTCTTCGGTGTAGCCGGGGATGCGGATGACCTCCATGCGGTCTAGCAGCGGCCCGGGAATGTTCAACGAGTTGGCCGTGGCGATCCACATGACCTCGGACAGATCGAGGTCGACCTCCAGGTAGTGATCATTAAAAGTGTGGTTCTGCTCCGGATCCAGCACCTCAAGCA
>JALYXN010000478.1 GCA_030947085.1 Pseudomonadota bacterium
AGCATCGACGTATCGATATCGTCTGGCGGTAGATAGAACGTCGGCGGACTGGCGGTTTCCAACACCCGGATCGCTCGCCGGGTGTCGGCCAGGAGAAGGCGGCCCACGCGCACCGTGACCTGGCGCGCGTCCGCCTGCAGTTGCGGTGGCCGCGGGTAGTCCCACACCGATTCCTGGCCGCGGCCGGGCTCGTCGGCAAAAGGCGGTCGCTGTTGTCCTGTCCAGGTCCACATGGCGGTTTCCTCGAGGTGTGAAGCGGCCCGTGCGGATGCCACTCTACATGCCTGTCGGCGGATTGCCGCGTGCTTCACGGGTGCTGGCTCAGGCTCGTCGTTTTACGGGAGCGCGGCCATGAAAAACGATCGGGTGATGTTGATCACGGGTGCGTCCACCGGCATCGGCGCCGCTGTGGCTCGGCAGGCAGCCAGCGAAGGTTTTCGGCTGGTGCTGCTGGCGCGATCGCAGGAAAAGCTCGATGCGCTGCAGGCGGAGTTGTCTGGCGAGGTGCTGGTGGTCCCCACCGACGTGACCTCGAATGATCAGCTGAGTTCTGCGGTCAGGGCCGCCACCGAACGCTTCGGAGGTATCGACGTCGTATTCGCCAACGCCGGCACTGGCGGCGCACCGGGAGGTTTCACCGGCGCCGATCCGGCATCGTGGGAACGCCTGCTGATGACCAACGTCTACGGACTGGCGCTGACCCTGCAATGCACTGCCGAGGCGTTGAAAGCCAGCCGCGGTCACGCGGTGATCACCAGCTCGATCGCCGGGCGTCGTTCGATTGCCGGCTCCATGTACAGCGCCAGCAAGTGGGCTGCGACCGGTATCGGCCATGGCTTTCGCAAGGAGATCGGCAAGCACGGCGTGCGGGTGACCTTGATCGAGCCGGGCATGGTCGACACCCCGTTTTTCGACAGTCCTAAACCGGACATGCTCAAGCCGGATGACGTGGCTCGTGCGGTGATGTATGCCATTGCCCAGCCCGCGCATATGGAAATCCACGAGATGGTGGTGATGCCGATGGCTCAGCAAGACAGCGATACCGTGCCCTGAGGCAGAGCCGGGTCAGATAGCGCATCGCAATGCATCCACCCGCAGCGAAAATGCGGACGAGGGCTGGGGTCAGCTCGGGGGTAGAGGTGGTACTTGGTAGTCCAGGAGCTGATCTGCGTGCTGGACAAGTACAAGTCGGTGCCGCTGGCTGATGTGCGGCAAGCGCGGTCTTGCAGCCTGTGATGCTGCTCTATTTTCGCAGTCGTTTGACGTTGCCGCGCACGGTCCTCGCGTACGGTGCCATGCCTGCCTCGATCACGCTGGTGGTAAGGCGCTGCATCTGGCTGGTTGTCGGTCCGCGGCCACCGAACATCGAGCGGACAAACATCGACTGACAAGCGGCCCCTGCGGTAGCCGCCATGCGTGCCATCGACTCCGCCGACGCGCTCACTTTTTCGTCGACCATGCGTTTCATTTCGCGATCATGCTTCGCGGACGGATGGGTCTTGGCGGCCGCCATTGCTGTCGTCCGTGTTGCGATGACGACCGCAGAACCCTGCATCAACTCCAGCGAACTGGCTGCAAGGTCGAGCCAGGATCCTGCGAGCGACTTTGTACGACGTTTCATGGGCCTGCTCTCGGGTCGGGTTGCGGGATACATCACGGGTCAGCATGACAGTGCCGGTAGGCCGACGCGAAGCTGCCGCCAGCCTGGGTCTCTTCACGACCTTTCTCGCCGAGCGCCGATCATCCTGAGGAAAAGCTTGCGTCACGCCACATGAAGAGCATGTGCATCGGACGCTTGATTTCACCTGGGCGACCTGGGTGCGCCCATCTCGCGTCTTGGCGAGCATGCAGGCATGCGCATCGGGATACGTCGACAAACCCAATGGCACGTACTTACGCTCGTCATCCCCGCGAACGCGGGAATTCAGCATTTTGGACGACCCGCCAGCAGTCGGAGTCACTGGGTTCCTGCGGTCGCAGGAATGACGAAGAATGGGGCGCTTAGGTTTAAGTAAGTGGCGTTCTTGACAGACCCTTTACGCATGGCGGCGAATATTTAGGGCAATTCCACCTGTTTGGAACCAAGCTGATGCCCGAGAAAAAGACCCGTGCCGCTGCCGCGAAAGACAAGAAGGAAGGCAAGGCATCCAGCACCCAGGCCGGTGAGTTCGTGCATGAAGAGATCGAGCACGTCCGCGAGGGCGACCATGGTGCTCGATCCACCAAGCAGGCGATCGCCATCGGACTGTCCAAGGCTCGGCGCGCCGGGGTAAAAGTGCCTGCAAGCAAGACTGCCAGCAAGTCCACCAGGAAAAAGGCCAAGCAGGACGAGGCGGCCTCCCACGACCGTCACAAACCGTCCAGCAAACGTTCGGCAGCGACAACGAAGGCACTGAAAAAGGAAGGACACGAGGCCGTCTCGAAATCGGCACTCTCCTCCCACGCCAGGAAGGCTGCGAGCAAACGCACCGCGGCATCGCGTTCCGAGGCCGCCAAAAAAGCGGCTCATACGAAAAGTGCCAGCGGTCGTTCGGCTGCAGCGAAAAAAGCAGCGAAAACACGCGCTGGCGATAAATAGGCCCCTACATGCAGGGAAATCGGGCGGTTACGTTCAGTACCCACCTTGTGTGGGCGTCTGTCGCTGACTCGGATCTTTGCGCTAGCCTTGCAATATCTGGTGACAGATCACCACCTAACGCAGAGTGATCTTGCAACCGACAATACCCGCTGTACTACCGATCCTCTATAGCTTCCGTCGCTGCCCGTACGCCATGCGTGCTCGCATGGCGCTGATTCGGGCGGGGCGAACGTTTCGTGTCGTTGAGGTAAGCCTGCGCAACAAACCCGGCGCGATGTTGGCGCTGTCGTCCAAGGGCACCGTGCCGGTGCTGCATCTGCCCGGTGGGCGGGTGTTGGAGGAGAGCTGGGACATCATGCAGTGGGCGTGGGCTGCCAATGATCGGGAGGACTGGTGGAACTCGGCCCAGTCGGCAGAGAACCGCAACCTGCTTGGACGCAACGATGGCGAGTTCAAACGCCATCTAGATCGCTACAAATACCCCAATCGCTATCCGGACGAAACGCTGGCAGCCGAATCACTGCGCATGCGCGCGGTAGAGATCTTGTTGCAGCCACTGGAGGAACGGTTGCAGCAGCAGCCGTACCTGGGCGGCACGAACCCCTGCGCAACCGATTTGGCGATCTTTCCTTTTGTCCGTCAGTTTGCAGCGGTGGATCGCGAGTGGTTCGCCGCGCAGCCAATGCCTGCACTGCAGGCCTGGCTGGCGGAATGGCTGAATAGTGATTTGTTCGCGCTCTGCATGGCCAGGCAGGGACCCCAGCAGATCATGTCGTCGCCAACAACGCCCTGACGAGGCGTCTTGGATGGCGGATCATCGCCGCGATCCGCCGGGTGGAGTAGCAGGGAGCCAAATGCTCACCGCACCGGTCGCTCACCACGGCGCCATCGGCCCATGTAATGGAGATACTGAAAGCCGGATCTCCCGCCTGGGCGTCGATGGTGTCGGCGAGACCGGGCTGCTTTCCTCGATACTCAACGTGCGCCGGGGCCGGCCCTGTCGGTCCGCACGCGACCGGCGCCAATGGCACTTGCTTAAGCTCGCCAATCCCGCGAACGCGGGAATCAGTGGCTTCGATGGCCCGGCACGGCTCGAGGTCACTGGTTCCTGCGTCCGCAAAATGACGAAGAAGCAGGCTTTGACGCTTGATTAGGTGCCGTTCGGTCCAGACCCCAGCAAGCACGATCTCGCCAATGTGGCACTCGCGCCGCGATGCCGATCCAGTCCATCGCTGGTTGCGAGGTCTGGTGCTGGCCGCCTGTCGCGAGCGAACCCCATAGCGACGGTAACCACATCGGCACGATGATCTCGGCCTTACTACGTCGCCGATGCAGTCATGGCCCTTCGCCGGCGTGCTGCTGGACCGCTACGGCGCCCGTCGCACCATCCCGGCAGGCATTGCGGTGGTTGCCGTCGGCTGCCTGATTTTCGCCCAGGGCAGCGAGCTGGCCGGCATGGTCGGTTTTGTGCATCGGTACCGTGGTAGCCCGGATCATGAGCGGCTTCGGCTGCAAGGTACTGGCTTACGACATCGAGCCCAATCCGCAATGCGAGAAGATGGGCGTGAACTATGTGCCGCTGGCCGAGTTGTTTGCCCAATCGGACATCATCACGCTGCACTGCCCGCTGACGCCGGACACCCGACACCTGATCGACGCCGGGTCGCTCGCTCAAATGAAACCGGGCGTGATGCTGATCAATACCAGTCGTGGAGGCATCGTCGATACCCCCGCAGTGGTCGATGCCATCAAGAAGGGCAAGCTCGGCCACCTCGGTCTGGACGTCTACGAGGAAGAGGCCACCTTGTTCTTCGAAGACCAGTCCGAGAAGGTGATCTGCGATGACGTGTTCGAACGCCTGCTGACCTTTCCCAATGTATTGATCACCGGTCATCAGGCGTTTTTCACCCACGAGGCAATGACGGTGATTGCCGAGACGACACTGGCAAATGTCAGAGCCTTCGAGAAGTCCGGCGAAGCCACAAACCGGGTCGCCTTGACCGCGTAAAACAGGTAACGCGGCCGGGAAAATCTTCTCCCGGCCGCGGCATTCCTTCGCCGGTTTGATCCAGGTCAACTCACGTCGGCGATGGCTGGCCCATGATGGATTGGCACTTAAAACCGCCCGCTTCCTCGGGATTGGATCTCAATAAAGGCGCACTGCCGGAGACGTGGATGGCGCAGGTGGACGGATAAAGATCGATTTTTTCCCGGAAAGTTTCAACGAGGCCATGGGCGCACATATCGCCGTCTCCGCCGACATCACCGGCTTAATTATGACAGCCGCGTTACGACGAACGCTTGACGCTCTACCTGCCGCGTCAGGCTGATGCGCATCGCGGAATCCTGACAGCAGTGCTCGTCTTCATGTTGAAAGGAACGCGCGAGGAAAAGCGCAAAGGGAAGCCCTGTCCTGATTGCCTGCCTGTCACCACCGTCCAGACCGACGCAACGACGTTCACCTTATCGTGCTGAGCCCCGGACGCGGTTTACCCCATAAATCAGCGCGACTTCTGCCATCCGGATTTTCTCGCCCCCAACCTCAGAAGGATTTCATCATGGCTTATTCAAGCGTCAACCCGTTCGACGGCAAGCTCGTCAAGAGCTTCGATCAGCTCACCGACGCGCAGCTTGAAGAGAAGCTGGCGGCGGCCGAAAATTGTTACAAGACGTGGAAACACACCAGTTACGCCGAGCGCGCCACGATCATCACCAAGGCGGCCACGTTGCTCAGCGAACGGGTGGACGAGTTTGCGCACACCATGACGCTGGAGATGGGCAAACGCATCGATGAGGCGCGCGGCGAGGTCAAGTTCAGTGCCGACATCCTTGCGTATTACGCCAAGAACGCCGAGCGCTTCCTGGCCCCGGTAAAGCTCGATCCGACCATGGGCGATGCACGCATGGAGAGCAGCCCGATCGGCGTGATCTTCGGCGTCGAGCCGTGGAACTTTCCGTATTACCAGCTGGCCCGCGTGGCTGGCCCGCATCTGATGGCAGGCAATACGCTGGTGATCAAGCATGCCGGCTGCGTGCCGCAGTGCGCCATCGCGTTCGAGCAGCTGCTTCTCGATGCCGGCGCGCCGGTGGGCCTGTATACCAATCTGCTGATTTCGCACGAGCAGTCCGACGCCGTGGTGGATGACAGCCGCATCAAGGGCGTAGCACTCACCGGCAGCGTCGCCGCCGGACGTAGCATTGCGGCGCGGGCAGGGCAGAACCTCAAGCCGTCTTCGATGGAGTTGGGCGGTAGCGACGCCTTCATCGTGCTGGAGGATGCCGATCTCGACCACACCATTCCCTGGGCGGTGTGGGGCCGCATGTACAACACAGGACAGACCTGCTGTGCGGCCAAGCGCTTCATCGTGGTCGACAAGATCGCGGACAAGTTTCTCGAGCGGTTCTCAGCCGCGCTTGGCGCCTTGCAAGCCGGCGATCCGATGGACGAGAAAACCACCATGGGTCCGCTGTCGACCGAGTCGGCGCTGGTGCAGCTGCTGAAGCAGGTCGATGACGCGGTAGCCCACGGCGCACGCGTGATCCTTGGCGGCAAGCGCGTGGAGCGTCCGGGCTCATTCATGGAGCCCACGATTCTTATCGATGTGGCGAAGGACAACCCCGCGTTCCGTGACGAATTCTTTGGACCGGTGGCGATGTTTTTCCGGGTCAAGGATGAAGACGAAGCCATCGCCCTGGCCAATGATTCGGATTTCGGTCTGGGCGGTTCGGTGTTCACCCAGGATATCGAGCGCGGCCGCCGCGTCGCCAGCCGTGTCGACACCGGCATGATGTTCATCAACAACATCAGCTGGTCCGATGCCGAGCTGCCGTTTGGCGGCGTCAAGGACTCCGGTTACGGACGCGAACTTGGCGACATGGGCATCCAGGAGTTCGTCAACAAAAAGCTGGTGCGCTACGCCAAGGTCGAAGCACCGGTCTGAAGCTCGTTGGGTGGCGAGGAGGTTCCTGCCGAAGCCTCTCGCCACGCGGTATGCACAACGATAGGTACCGCTCTGCCCAGTCCGAATCGGCCAGTCGTTGCGTGCGGTTGCCCGTTGGCGCCGGACCCTGGTGCGCTTTGCTCTCCTCGAATCGACGGTGAGCCTCTATCGCTATCCGCTTTCCATTGGTCATTTCCCTGGAGTTTCCATGTACGTCAACGTCGCCGTTCTGAAAGAGACACAGCCCCACGAACGACGTGTGGCACCGGCGCCCTCGGTCGCGCCTAAGCTGATCAAGCTCGGTGGCAACAAGGCCAAACAGGTTTACGTGGTCAAGCGCGGCGAAGGCAAGGCTACGCCGGCATCGTCAACCCGCTGTTCTATGCCGACAACTGCAACATGGTCTACGGCGACGCCCAGGATGTGATGGCAAAGATGATCGAGGCCGTGCGCGGCCTCGGCGCTGCTGCGGCCGCGTAACTCTCGAATCTCCGATAGGCAAAGCGTCTCTCCTGAAAGAGCGAATCGTCACAAGAACTATTTCGACGGTCATCGCACCACTCAGATTGAGCATGGTTTTCCGTATTTCCCCACTCTCAGGAATCGACACATGACCAAAAAAATGCACGCCGCCGTCGTTGAAGCCTTCGGCCAGCCGCTGGTCTTGCGCGAATGGGACGTCCCCACACCCGGGCCCGGCCAGATTCTGGTCAAGACGGAAGCATGCGGCGTCTGCCATACCGATCTGCATGCGGCGCGCGGCGACTGGCCGTTGAAGCCGACCCTGCCGTTCATTCCCGGTCACGAGGGCATCGGCATTGTGGTCGCCC
>JALYXN010000501.1 GCA_030947085.1 Pseudomonadota bacterium
TCACGATGCCTTGTGGATGTCGGCACACAACTCCGGGCTGTGGCGGCTCGATGAAGATGGCTTGCGCCACTGGAGCCTGGAGTCGGGCGAGCTGCCGACGGATGTTGTCTACAACATGGTCGAGACGTCGCTTTCGAACGATGGCCACGCGGTGTGGGCCTCGTCCCGCGACGGCCTGATACGTATTTATCGCAACACGGTGCGGATCTTCGACCGACGCTACGGCTTGCCATCCAATGCCATTCGCAACCTAAGTGCCTGGCGCAGCCCCAACGGCACCGAACTCCTATGGGCGGCCACCGAGGCCGGGGCCGCCCGGGTGAGCGTGGACGACAGCCCATGGAAAACCGTCTCGTTAATGGGCGCCCACCAGACCGGCGTACGCAGCGTGCTGGTGGACAACGATCCGCAGGGTGACGAACGCCTGTGGGCCGGCTCTGACGGCGATGGCCTGGGATTGTACGCCGACGGCCACTGGCGCTACTTCGACAAGGCGGGCGGACAGCTGGCAGACAATGACATCAACATGATTGCGCGTGCCGACGATCCGCAGGGGCATCCTGCGCTGTGGCTGGGGACGGGTTTTGGGCGTCTGCTGCGTGTGCGTGACGGGCCGAATTTCGAGGCGGTGACCACGCCCTGGTCTCGCCAACCCGGACAACGGCTGAACGATATGCTCAGTCGCCGCGATGAGGGAAGCACGGAACAATGGTTTGCGACCGAGGCGTCCGGCGTCTATCGTCTGCGTGACGGCGTATGGACGGCTTTCCGTCCGGATACCGCCGTCGGAAAATGGTCGGTAAGGAAGCTTCTGAGCCAGACCACGGCCTATGGTCATTCCTGGCTATGGGCCACCAGCAATCAGGGCCTGGCGCGTTTCGATGGCGAGCAATGGGTGTTGCTGGGACGCGATATCGGCATGCCGGGCGTCGATCTGCTCGGCATGCAGCTGCTTCCCGATGCATTGAGTCGAAAAATCCTGTGGCTCGGCAGCACCCGGCATGCTCTCATCCGGGTCGACATCAGCGATCCCACGCACCCGCGCACCTTGCCCCCGGATCTGCCGACCCCGCCCGACCTGACCGTCGACGGCGCGCTGGCCGACGCCAACGGCCGGATCTACCTGTGCACCGACTCCGGCGTGCAGATGCTCACGCTGGAGTCAGGCCGTTACCGTTCGCAGGTGTTCACCGTCCGCGACGGCATGGTCAACAACCAATGCAATCCGAACGCCCAGTTCGTCGATACGCACGGACGCTTCTGGACCGGTACGCTGGGCGGACTGACGGTGCATGAACCGAATCAGCAGCAGCCGGATCATCAGGCCAAGCCACTGAAGCTGATCCAGGTCAGCATGGACAATCATCCCGTCGCTGGTGACAGCATCACGGTCCCGCCGGGTCATCACGACCTGCGCGTCGACTTCGCCTTGCTGTCCTGGACGCACGAAGACGAGTCACGTTTTCGCACCTGGCTGGAGGGCTACAACAAGGCACCTGGCGCCTGGACGACGGACAATTTTCGCGACATGGGCAGCTTGCCGGCCGGAAGCTATGTGCTGCACATCGAGGCGCGCGACTACGCCGGCAATCTCAGCACGCCGATCCTGCTGCCGATCACCGTCCAGGCATGGTGGTGGGAGCGCCTGTGGGCACGACTGCTGTTCGCCGCGCTCGCCTTGATCGCGATATACGTCATGCTGCGCTGGCGCATGCATGTGTTGCGCCGCGGACAACAGGCGCTGGAACAGCGGATCGATGCGCGCACGTCCGAGTTGAGCATCGCCAACCGCCAGCTGCAGGAACTTTCTCGCCGCGATGCGCTGACCGGTGTGTTCAACCGGCGCTGGCTGATGGAAGCGTTGCAACATGGCACCGACAACAGCCAGCAGGTCATGCGGGCGTCATTGATCTTCATCGACGTGGATCATTTCAAGGCCTTCAACGACATCCTGGGGCACCAGGCCGGCGACCACGCCTTGCGTGTCGTGGCCAAGACCATCAGCAAGTGCGCGCCCGCCGACGCCATCGTTGCCCGCTACGGCGGCGAGGAGTTTGCCTGTCTACTGCTCAACCTAGATCTTGCCGGCGCCTGCGCCATCGCGGAACAAATTCGTGCCGGCATTGAACGCCGCACGGTGCAGGCACCGGGAAAAGCCTCCCGTCACATCACTATCAGCGCCGGCGTTGCCTCTCGGTTGCTGGACTCGGCGGGTGCCGCGGAAGCACTGCTGCGCGACGCAGAACAAGCCCAGCACGAGGCCAAGCGTGCGGGGCGCAACTGTGTGCGAGATGTCAGCCGCGCATCGTGATGCGCTCACACGTCAGAACGAACCTTGGCAGTAACTGCAAAAACGTGTCGCGGCACCTGGCATTGTTAGCCATGGAGGATACCCATGGTATGCAGCCATGACTCGGCCAGCTTCGACCATCCGGTGATCGGGTTCGGCGTCGGCCTGAAGCCGAACGCATGGCCCCCGTGTGCATACAGATGCATTTCCGACGGCACCTTCGCCTTCGCCAGCGCGGTGTAGTAAACCAGCGCCTGATTCACGCCGTCGACGTAATCGTCTTCCGCCTGCACCAGAAAGGTCGGTGGCGTCTTGCTGGTCACCGGAACATTGGCGTTCAACTTGCCGTCTCCCCGCGTG
>JALYXN010000505.1 GCA_030947085.1 Pseudomonadota bacterium
CCGGGCTCGAAGTGGGAGAGATTTTCGCTGATGGCGTAGTCGATGCCGCGGTAGTAACACAGTTCGAAGTGCAGGCCGGGCACGTCGACCGAGGCGCCCCAGTAGCGTCCATACAGCACCTTTGCGCTGCGCAGGAACAGCGCCATCGCCACAATCGTATCGCCGGATTTCGCGATCGCCAGCTGACTGGTCTGCCCCATGTCGCCCAGGCCTTTGAAAAAACCCAGGGTCAGCGCGGCATGGTTTCCCTTCGCATCGAACGTCGCTTCATACAGCGCATGGATCTGCTTCCACTCTTGTGGATCCAGCGTATGGCCCGCGCGCCACTCAAGCACCAGTCCGCTGGCGACGACCTGGGCCCGCTCACGCAGAATGTTCTTGCGCTTCTTGTGGCTGAGCGCGGCGAGAAAGTCCGGAAAGTGCCGGTACTTCCGGTTGTGCCAGTGGAACTGGATATCGGATCGACTCAGCCACGGCTCGCCGAAGGCGTCCGGTTCCGGTGGCTGCAGGAAGTTGGCATGGGCGGACGAGAGCCCAAGGCGCGCCACCTCGCTTCGCATGGCGCCGGTCAAAGCCTGCTGCAGCAGTGCAGCGTGGCTCCCGCTGCCCGCCAGCAGGCGCGGCCCCGACACGGGCGAATAAGGCACGGCATTGAGCAGTTTGGGGTAGTACTGGCCACCGGCGCGCTCCCACGCACTGGCCCAGCTCCAGTCGAACACGAACTCGCCGTGCGAATTGCCCTTCAAGTAGAGCGGCGCCGCGGCGACCAGGGATTCGCCTTCGTACAGCGCCAGATGATGGGGGCGCCAGCCGTAATCGGCGCGCAGGCAGCCAGTGCGTTCGAGCGCGTGGAGAAACGCGTGCGAGACGAAGGGATTGTCGTCGGGGCGCAAGGCGTTCCAACGGGCGGCGTCGATTTCATCGATGCGTGAATGGAAGCGGGCGATCAGATCGGTGGATGACGCGCTCATGCCGCACACTCTCGCCAGTGGGCGGTCTCGCGTAGCACGCGGGTGTCTTCATGCAGGACTCTGCGCCTAGCCCGAAGCTGCAGAGCCCGTTTGGCCAGGTCTTGCAGTCGTCCCACATCGATGCAAATGCCGTAACCAATCAGGCTGCGTTGGAGCGGCGCAGTGTCCTTGAGCAGGCCGCGTAGCGCAGAGCGACTCGACAGGCTCCGAGGAATTCGCAGCGGCATCGTTCTCCACGGAAAGTTCATGCTGAATATCTTCGCTTCATCGCCGTATTCTGCCCGTGGCGAAGTCGAGGCGCTGTCATCAAACAGATCGCAAAGAGCGATCGAACATAAGGCAGCCCGATGGTTGCCTCATGCGCTTGCCGCTTCAGGTGACCGGTGTCTGCTGATCCAGCCAGCGTTCGGCATCCAGTGCGGCCATGCAGCCGAAGCCGGCTGAGGTCACGGCCTGGCGATAGACGTGATCGGCGACGTCACCGGCCGCAAACACGCCAGGCACCGAGGTCATCGTGGCCATGCCGGCGAGGCCAGTCTTGATCTTGATGTAGCCGTCATGCATGTCGAGCTGGCCTTCGAAGATGCCCGTGTTTGGGGTGTGCCCGATCGCGACGAAGAAGCCGGTGGCGTCGATGTCACGGGTGGTGTCCGAGTTCACGTCCTTGACCCGCACGCCGGTCACGCCGGTATCGTCGCCGAGCACCTCGTCGATGGTGTGATTCCAGACCAGCTCGATCTTGCCGGCGGCGGCCTTTTCGAACAGCTTGTCCTGCATGATCTTCTCAGCGCGCAGCTTGTCGCGGCGATGCACCAGGGTGACCTTGCGGCAGATGTTGGACAGATACAGCGCCTCCTCCACCGCGGTATTGCCACCGCCGATCACCACCACATCCTGGTCGCGGAAGAAAAACCCGTCGCAGGTGGCGCAGGCCGACACACCCTTGCCCTTAAACTTCTCTTCAGAGGCGATGCCGAGGTACTTGGCGGTGGCACCGGTGGTGACGATAAGCGCGTCGGCGGTGTACTCGCCGGAGTCACCCTTGAGGCGGAACGGGCGCTGTGTCAGGTCGACCGAATGGACATGGTCGAAAATCATCTCGGTGTGAAAGCGCTCGGCGTGCTGGGCCATGCGCTGCATCAGGGCGGGGCCCTGCAGACCCTCGACATCACCGGGCCAGTTGTCGACATCGGTGGTCGTCATCAGCTGGCCACCCTGCTGTATGCCGGTGATCATGGTCGGCTTCAGATTGGCCCGCGCCGCGTACACCGCTGCGGTGTATCCGGCCGGACCGGAGCCGAGGATCAGCAGGCGGCTGTGCTTGGGGGTAGTCATGATGGTTATAATCCTTGGGTTTGCTGGCGACTTGAGCGCTATCCACTGCAATTTGTTGCATAAGCTTGCAACGCTGCGCGCGACCCCCCGGTAGATGGGGAATCCGCGCGGCTGATTCAAGTCAACGCCACACACACAAGGCCATCGCGGCAGCAACCCGATGGATTTACGACGTGTTCCCACAGGATTTTTCCCCATGCGTATCGGTATCCCCTCCGAAACCAAGACCCTTGAAGGTCGTGTTGCCCTCGTTCCCGCCGCCGCCGCCGATCTGGTGCGTCGTGGCCATGACGTGTTCATCCAGTCGGGCGCTGGCCTGAAGAGCGGCTTCTCCGATCAGGCTTACATCGACGAGGGCATCCAGGTCGTGGCTGACGCTGCGGCGCTGTATGACGCCGGCGAGCTGATCGTCAAGGTGAAGGAGCCGATCGCGGGCGATCTGGCGCTACTGAAAAAGCATCATCTGTTGTTTTGCTATCTGCATCTGGCCGCCGAACCGGAGCTGACCAAGAGCCTGCTGGAGATCGGGCTCACCGGCGTGGCGTTTGAATCGGTGGACGAAGATGGCAGCCTGCCGCTGCTGTTGCCGATGTCGGTGATAGCCGGCCGGATCGCTACCCAAATGGGCACCACGCTGCTGCATCGTCCGCAGGGCGGCAAGGGCAAATTGCTGGGTGGCATGGCGTCGACGCCGCGCGGCAAGGTCGTCGTGCTCGGTGGCGGTGCCGCCGGCAAGGCAGCCGCATCGCTGGCGGCTGCTGCCGGTGCCAATGTGGTGGTTTTCGACAAGCGGCAGGATCGTCTGGCCGAGATGATGGAACTGGGTCCGAACGTCACCGCCTTGTATGCCTACGAGTCGAGCGTTGCCGACGAAGTGCGCGAAGCGGACATCGTGGTCGGCGCGGTGCTCGTGCCCAGCGCCAAGGCGCCGCGGGTGGTGACCGAAGAGATGGTCAAGACGATGGAGCCGGGCAGCGTCATGGTGGATATCGCGATCGATCAGGGTGGCTGTTTCGAGACCTCGAGGCCGACCACCTGGGAGAATCCGACCTACGACGTGCATGGCGTCACCCATTTCTGCGTGACCAACATGCCCGGCGCCGTGCCGCAGACGTCTTCGCTGGCGATCTCGGCGGCGATCCTGCCGTACGTGCAGCGTCTGGCCTCCGGCAACGAATGGCGCGAGTACGAGCCGCTGCGTGTCGGCATCAATGTCGACGGCGGCAAGCTGGTGCATCCGGCGCTGCAAGGTATGCTCTGAATCTTGGCAGGCAGGAAGGGGGCACCCAAGGTGGCGCGTAGCGCAAATGTGAAACAGAAACCGAGGGAAGGTCTTAGCGAGGAGGTCAAGCGCCGACTGCGTGAGGCCGGCGCCTTGCTGCTGCTGCCGCTGGCGCTGTATCTGCTGGTGTGCCTGTTCAGTTACGACCCGCATGATCCCAGCTGGACCAATGCCGGCCAGCTGCAGCACGCCCACAATTTCGGCGGCACCGTCGGTGCCTACGTGGCGGACCTGCTGCGCTGGATCTTCGGGCTGATGGCCTATTGCTTCCCGCTGCTACTGCTATTGCTGGGAGTGCAGGTGCTGCGCCAGCGCAGCGAGCGGGCGGTGCATCCTTGGGAGCCGGCGCTGCGGCTGATCGGGTTTGTGTTCTTTTTCATCACCGGTCCGGCGCTGCTGTATCTGAATTTTCATGACACGCCGGTCCTGCCGCAAGGCGTCGGCGGCATCATTGGCGTGTGGGTCGGCGATGCCGTGCTCAGTGCCTTCGGCGACACGGGAGCACCGTTGTTGCTGCTGGCGTTGTTTCTGGTCGCGGTGACGCT
>JALYXN010000521.1 GCA_030947085.1 Pseudomonadota bacterium
CGACCGGAAAGATCCGCTGCGGGTGGTCGACCAAATCCACGATGTTGCCGTCGACGTTCTGATCGGTGGTGCAGGTGATGCCAACCGGCTTGTACAGCGCAATGTAAGTCGCCTTCTTCGCCGCTGCCGTGGCGGCAAGCATGCGCATGCGCACGACCTCGCCATCCACGCATACCTCGTCACCCTCCAGCGCCTTGGCGCCGGTGGTGACAGTCTCGCCATTGATGGTGACGCGACCGGCCAGCAGCCACTCGTCCGCCTCGCGGCGCGAGCATAATCCGGCTTCACTTATGTATTTGTTGACGCGCATAAGGCAGAAACGAGTTTGGAGGAGTGAGAAGTGAGTGAAGCGAGGCCATTGCATGCCTGCGCAGGTGGTGCAGGGTGCAGCGGCTCGAGATGGCTAGACAGGTATTCGGGAAGGCCGGCGCGGCCCTCTCTCGTTTCTCACTCCTCCTATCTCACTCCTCGCTTCACGACCGCAGCCCCACACCGCGCTTGAGCAAGTGCAAGGCAAAGATCGACAGCGCGGCGATGAACGCCAGCATCAGCAGGAACGCCCAGCCCACCGACACGTCGCTGATGCCGAGGATGCCGTAACGGAACGCGTTGACCATGTACAGGATCGGGTTGGCGTGCGAGATCAGCCGCCACGGTTCGCCCAGCATATTGATTGAATAAAACACGCCGCCGAGATAGGTCAGCGGGGTGATCACGAAGGTCGGCACCAGCGCGATGTCGTCGAATTTCTTCGCATAGACCGCGTTGATGAAACCGGCCAGCGCGAAGATGACCGCGCCCAGGATCACCGCACCCAGCGCCACCAGCGGGTGCGCCACATGCAGCGAGGTGAAGAACAGCGCCACCACCAGCACCAGCGCGCCCACCACCAGACCGCGGGCGACCGCGCTGATGACGTAGCCACCGAGAATCGCCCAGTTGGCCATCGGGGAGACCAGCATTTCCTCGACCGAACGCTGAAACTTGGCGCCGAAGAACGAGCTGGAGATGTTCATGTAGCTGTTGTTGATGATGGTCATCATCACCAGCCCCGGCACGATGTATTGCATGTAGCTGAAGCCACCCGCGATGGGACCGATGCGGCTGCCGATCAGCTTGCCGAAGATGACGAAGTACAGCGTCATCGTGATCACCGGCGGAATCAGCGTTTGCGTCCAGATGCGCACGATACGCATGATTTCTCGGCGGGTGATGGTGTACAGCGCGATCATGTTGGTCGAGGCGTTCATGCCGCGTTCTCCTTGCCCGGCTCGCGGCCGTTCTCGACCAGTCGCACAAACAGTTCTTCCAGTCGGTTGGTTTTGGTGCGCATCGAATTCACCACGATGCCATTACTGGTAAGTGCGGCAAACAGCGAGTTGAGATCCTGCTTGCGGGCCATCTCGGCCTCCAGCGTGTGCGCGTCGATGCGGCGAAAAGCGATCCCGTTGAGCTGCGGCAATTCCGCCGGGCCTTCGGTCACGTCGAGCACGAAGGTCTCCACGTCCAGCGTCGACAGCAGCTGCTTCATGGTCGTGTTCTCCACGATGCTGCCGTGGTCGATGATCGCGATGTTGCGACACAGCTGTTCGGCTTCTTCCAGGTAATGCGTAGTGAGGATCACCGTGGTGCCGGCGGCGTTGATACCGCTGACGAACTGCCACATCGAGCGGCGGATCTCGATATCCACGCCGGCGGTCGGTTCATCGAGAATCAGCAGCCGCGGCTCGTTCATCATCGCGCGGGCGATCATTAGTCGCCGCTTCATGCCGCCGGACATTTCACGCGCCTGATGGAACGCCTTGTCCCACAAGCGCAGCTCCTTCAGATATTTTTCCGCGCGCACGGCGGCGATCTTGCGTGGAATGCCATAGAAGCCGGCCTCGTTCACGCAGATGTCAAACGGCTTCTCGAACTGGTTGAAGTTGATCTCCTGCGGCACCAGGCCGATCATCTTCATCGCTTCGCTGCGGTTCTCGTTGACCGAGATGCCGAACACCTGGGCATCCCCGCCGGTGGAGTTCACCAGCGAGGAAAGGATGCCGATCAGCGTCGACTTGCCGGCGCCATTGGGGCCGAGCAAGGCGAAGAAATCCCCGGGTTGGACAGTCAGGCTGACGCCCTTGAGGGCCTCGACGCCGTTGCCGTAGGTTTTGCGCAGGTTGTCGACGACAAGTGCGGGTGTTGCGCTCGAATGCTGCGGGGACATGGGGTGCACCGAAAGAGTTAACCCTTATTATAGCGGGCTATGTCCCGTCGTCTGGTTCCGCCAGGCAGCACACACCGTTTCTGGAAATTTCCATGGCCGATCACTTCCCGCTCCGTCTCGTCGACAGTTACATGCTCTCCTCTGCCGTGCGCCACCTCGTCTTCGAACGCGTCGACGGCCAGCCGCTGGCGTTTGCGCCCGGTCAGTTCCTGCAGGTGCACTTTCATTACGACGATGGTACGGCGACCAAGCGCAGCTATTCGGTGGCCACGGTGGGCGATGGCAGTACGCCGGTGCCGCGGATCGAGATCGCGGTGAGCTACGTCGAAGGCGGTGCCGCGACCAAGCTGCTGGGCGAACTCGAGCACGGCGGCACCATCGATGCCAGCGGCCCGTACGGGCGCTTTTGCCTCAATGACGCCGATGTCCACCCGCGCTATCTGTTGCTGGCCACCGGCACCGGCGTTACTCCGTATCGCGCCATGCTGCCGTTGATCCGAAAACTGCTGACCAGGGGCGACCGCGAGGTGGTGTTGCTCTATGGCGCACGCACCGAGGCCGAACTGCTCTACGGAGAAGAGTTCGAAGCATTTGCACACGCCAACCCGGGTTTCATCTACCACGGCTGCCTCAGCCGCGAGGCTCGCGCCACCCCGCGGCCGCATGATCGCAGCGGACATGTACAGAACGTGCTGCCCGAAC
>JALYXN010000551.1 GCA_030947085.1 Pseudomonadota bacterium
GTGCAGGGTGATGTGGGCAGCGGCAAGACGGTGGTGGCTGCGTTGGCCGCCCTGGCCGCGGTGGAGTCCGGGCGACAGGTCGCGCTGATGGCGCCGACCGAATTGCTGGCGGAGCAGCATCTGCACAATTTCCGTCAGTGGCTGCAGCCACTGGGCATCGAGGTGGTCTGGCTAGCAGGGAAGGTAACCGGCAAGGCGCGCAAGCGGGTGCTGGAACGGGTCGCTGCCGGCGCATCGGTTGTTATCGGTACCCAGGCATTGATGCAGGAGGGCGTCACCTTTGCGCAACTGGGGCTCGTCATCGTCGACGAGCAGCACCGTTTTGGCGTTCAACAACGGTTGGCGCTGCACGACAAGGGCAGCGCGGGCGAGCTGGCTCCGCATCAACTGGTGCTCACCGCCACACCGATTCCCCGCACACTGGCGATGAGCGCCTATGCCGATCTGGATGTCTCGTCGATCGACGAATTGCCGCCGGGCCGCACGCCGGTACAGACGATCGCGATTTCCAATGCGCGACGACGGGAGATCATCCAACGCATCCATGCGGCCTGCGAAGAAGGGCGTCAGACCTATTGGGTGTGTACGCTGATCGAGGAGTCCGAACAGCTGCGTGCGCAGGCGGCCGAGGTGGCGCACGCCGAGCTTTCCTCCGCGTTGACCGGCTTCGAGGTTGGCCTGATCCACGGCCGGATGAAGCCGAAGGAAAAGCAGGCCGTCATGGACGCATTCAAGAGCGGCAAGCTGACGGTGCTGGTGGCCACCACGGTCATCGAGGTGGGTGTGGACGTACCCAACGCCAGCCTGATGGTGATCGAGAACAGCGAGCGGCTGGGATTGGCCCAGTTGCATCAGCTGCGCGGACGGGTGGGGCGCGGGGCGGTGGCTTCCAACTGTGTGCTGTTGTACCAGCCGCCGCTGGGCCAACTGGCCAGGGAACGCCTGCAGGTCATGCGCGAAACCACCGACGGCTTTCGCGTTGCGGAGAAGGATCTCGAGCTTCGTGGTCCTGGTGAGGTGCTGGGCACCCGCCAGACGGGGCAACTCAGTTTCCGGATCGCCGACCTTGCCCGCGACGCGCACCTGCTTCCAGCGGTGCAACAGGTCGGCGAGCAGATGCTCACCTCGCATCCGCGCCTCACAGAGCAGCTGATCGAACGCTGGATCGGAAGTGCTGCACGCTACGCCCACGCCTGACCGTGGTGATCCATTCGGCAGCGGTGTTTCCTGTTCTGCGCGGCCGGTTCCCTCTAAGCTGATGGGCTTATCCGAAACCTGCACAACTCATGACAAGACCGCAACTTTTGATCGATACCGACCCCGGTGTCGATGATGCCCTGGCCATCCTGATGGCTCACGCCCATGCCGATATCGCTGGTTTGACTATCGTCGCGGGCAACGTCGGCATCGACCACACCGTGCGCAATGCCTGCACCCTGGCGGATCTTCTGGGCACGACCACACCGATATTTGCCGGTTGCGCCACGGCGCTTGTGCGTGCCCCCGAAGAGAATGCCGCGTTCGTCCATGGCCAGGATGGTTTTGGCGATATCGGCTTCGCCGCGCCACGCACCATACCCGCCGGCGAGTTGGCGGCGCTGGCGCTGCTGCGGCTGACCCGTGAGCGACCTGGAGAACTGACTCTGGTTGCGCTCGGCCCGCTGACCAATCTCGCGCTGGCGCTGCGGCTCGATCCGAGCCTGCCCGAGCGCGTCGCTCGACTGGTGGTCATGGGTGGTGCGGTCACCGGTCACGGCAATACGGGCAAGGTGCCGGCCGAGTTCAATATCGGTTTTGACCCGGAGGCAGCGCACGTGGTGTTCGAGGCGTTTGCCGCCTTCGATCTGGTGGATTGGGAGGCCACCGTGCGGCATGCGTTCGACAACGCCGAGTTCGATCGATGGCTTGCCGCGGGCGACCAGCGTGCCGCGTTCTTCGGCAAGATTATCGGCGCGGCGCGCCGTTACAACGCCGCGAATGACCGCGCTGGCGTGATTGCCGCCGATGCGCTGGCCATGGCGGTAGCGCTCGATCCGTCCATCATCGTGCGCCGTGAAAAACGCGCCGTGGCGATCGAGCTGGATGGTCGGCTCACCCGCGGCGCCACCGTGGTCGACTGGGCGGCGCGGCTGGGGCATCCGGCGCAGGCGAATATCGTGCTTGAGATTGATCAGCTTCGATTCGCCGCCATGGTGCGACGCGCCTTGGGCGTGCCGGACTGAGCCGTCCATACGGTGCGCCAGCGCTCCAGCAGGCGTCGGACTTGCGACGAGGGCCGCTTCGTCGTTACAATGCCGCTCTTATCACCATCGCTTTAGAGCCTGTCATGAAGCCTGCTATCCATCCGACCAACAACCCGGTGGTATTCCAGGACCTGTCGTCCGACTTCGCGTTTTTGACCAAGTCGACCATGTCCAGCAAGGAAACCATCAAGTGGGAAGACGGCAACGAGTACCCGCTGATCAAGGTGGATATCTCGAGCCATTCGCACCCGTTCTACACCGGCAAGCAGAAGACGCTGGACGTCGGCGGTCGCGTCGACAAGTTCCGTCGCCGCTATGCAGGTTCCGTCAAAGAGTAATCGGCGGAGCGGTCGCCGTCGGCACATCGGCGGCATCCAGACTGGTTGAAGACACGGGTTGAGTGTTGACTCGCCCCGTGTTTTTTCGTGTCCGGTTATATACTTGCATCACCGAACGGCCAAGGACGCTTGTGCGATAATGCGCGGTGAGCCGACGCGACGCAGGCGTCGGTTGAGCCGCGTGTTTCCCAACATGCGCTGCCCCATTATTCCCTCGCCGGACGGCGCCGCTTGGCGGTCGCCGCCGGTGGTGACACCCACATGCAAGGAGAAGTCCGTGTCCGATCCCAAGCTCGTCAAGCTGCTGGATGAATCAAACCATCGCAGCAGCGAATTACCCCTGATCAGCGGCACACTCGGTCCTGCCTGTATCGACATCGGCACGCTCTACAAGGACACCGGCCACTTCACCTACGACCCTGGCTTTGGCAGCACGGCGAGCACCAAGAGCGCCATCACCTACATCGACGGCGACAAAGGTGTGCTGCTGTATCGCGGGTATCCGATCGAACAATTGGCCGAAAATTCCAGCTTTCTCGAGGTCGCTTACCTGCTGCTCAATGGCGAGTTGCCCAAGGCCGACGAATTCAAGACCTTTGAGCACGATGTCTCGCATCACACGATGATGCATGAGTCGTTGAAGAATTTCTTTCAGGGTTTCCATCATGACGCGCATCCGATGGCGATGCTTGCCGCCGCTATCGCGTCGTTGTCGGCGTTCTATCACGATGACCTGAGCGTGGACGATCCGGCGGACCGCAAGATGGCTGCGATTCGCCTGATCGCCAAGATGCCGACCATTGCTGCTGCCTGCTACCGCTATTCGGTGGGTTGGCCGCTGCGCTATCCGCGCAACAGCTTGGAATACGTCGACCGCTTCCTGCACATGATGTTCGAGGTGCCGAGCGAGCCGCTGGAGATGAATCCGGTCGCGGCCAAGGCACTGGATCTGCTGTTCATCCTGCATGCCGACCATGAGCAGAACGCCTCCACTTCCACGGTCCGTCTGGTCGGGTCGACCGGTGCCAATCCGTACGCCTCCATTGCAGCGGGCATCACCGCGCTCTGGGGTCCGGCGCATGGCGGCGCGAACGAGGCGGTGCTGAAGCAGCTGGAGGAAATCGGCAGTCCGGACAATGTTGAGTCGGCCATCTCCCGCGCGAAAGACAAGAACGACAGCTTCCGCCTGATGGGCTTTGGCCATCGCGTGTACAAGAATTTCGACCCGCGCGCAAAGATCATCCGCGAGATGTGCCACAAGGTGCTGGCGGAGCTGGGCGTGCACGACCCGCTGCTGGAGGTGGCGTTGAAGCTGGAGGAGGCGGCCTTGAAGGACGACTACTTCATCGAGCGGAAGCTTTACCCGAACGTCGATTTCTACTCCGGCCTCATCTACAAGGCGCTGGGTATTCCGACCGAGATGTTTACCGTGATGTTCGCCATCGCGCGCACGTCGGGTTGGATCGCTCACTGGATCGAGCAACATGAAACGGCGGGGTCGCGTATCGGTCGTCCACGCCAGATCTACACGGGCGCGGATGTGCGCGATTATATGCCGAGCGACAAGCGTTGATGATCTACTGGCGTTGATCGTCAGCCAAGATGCAAACACGAACGCCCCGGCCACTGGCCGGGGCGTTTGGTTTTGCAGTCAGGCGTCGAGGGTCAGCGCAGTGCTGTCGCCGGTCGCTGCTCGAAGATGTCGTTTGAGTCCCCATTCAGCAGCAGCTCGACCTGAGCCAGCGAGGCTCGCCGCATGGGACGATCATCCATGCGATCCAGCGGCGCCTGACGCAGGGCATCCCTGGGCAGAACCGTGAGGTCGAAAGGAACTTCATCGGCAGCAAACAGCAGTACCGGATACTCCGGCTGACTCTCGCGAGTAGTGCGCAGTCGGCGTGTCTGCGTTTCAACCGGAACGCCTTGCTCGCGAAGAAACAGCACTACCGCGTCGGCATCATCGTTGAATACGTGCAGGCAAACGGCCGAATGAGCGTCGGCAGTGCCTTCCAGTACCGCACCGACCAGTCGCGGTTCAAACGCGCTGAGGAACCGCATGGCCTCGATCGCCGCTTCACGTCGTTGATGCAGCAACCGCGGCTGGCTATCGGCAAGAAACAGGCGCTGATGCTCACGCAAGGCCTGTTCGATCTCGAGGTTGCGGGGCAATGCCTGGGTGTCGAGAATGCCGAGGCGTTCGGCCGCTTTCAGTTTGGCATGATGAAAATCGCGAATGCCGTGTTCGGTCATGAGGCGTGCGGCCTCCTGAGCAATGCGCAGACGATTGCGCTGTACACGGTCGTTCGCTTGAATACGGTGGTGGTCACCCCGGGGCATGGCGCAACTCCTTGGCGGTTCGATGGCTGGCACCGGTCGCTTCCCGGTGCTCAGCGGGTTCAGAAGATGTCGTAGGCGTGTTGCTGTTCCTGCTCCTTCTGCTGGGCTGCCTGGTTTCGCAGCCGATCGATGTCTTCCACCTTGAACATTTCGTTCATGCTGTTCGGATCATCAGGCGAGGTGGGCAGACCGCTCTGGCGGTTGATCAATACGGTACTGATTCCCGGCGGCATCGGCAACGAATTCAGCGGGAGACCCTTCAGGGCGCTGCCCATGTAATCCATCCAGATCGGCAAGGCCGCCTTGGCTCCAAACTCGCCCCGACCCAGCGAGGAGTAGTCATCGAAGCCGACCCAGACGGCGGTCGACAGGTCGCCATTGAATCCCACGAACCAGCCGTCGCGATGATCATTGGTGGTGCCTGTCTTGCCGGCCAGATCGGCGCGGTCAAGCTTGCGTGCTGCGGAACCGGTGCCGCGAAGAATCACGTCCTTCATCAGCGAGGTCATCAGGTAATCGTTGCGCGGATCAAGGACGCGAGGTGCCAGCACTGGCGGATGGCCATTTGCATCGTGCACGTCAGCCGGCAATACCGCTTCGCCGACGCCGTCCACGCTGCTGGATTCGACCGGCGCGGATTTTTCGCTGGCGATGCTGTTCGCTGGCGACTTGTTCATGTCGGCCGGCGGCGGGCCCGGCGGCTGCGAGTCAAGCAACCGCTCCTGACAGTTTCGGCAGGCCCGCGCCGGATTTGCCACGTAGACCGGCTTACCGTCGCGGTCGTCGATCTCGTGAATGAAATACGGCGTAACCAGATAGCCACCGTTGGCAAACACCGCGTAGCCCCGGGCCATGCTCATCGGCGACACCGAGGCGGTACCCAGTGCCATCGACAAATTGGCCGGAATGGCGTCAGCGGAAAAGCCGAAACGGGTGGCGTAATCACGCACGAATCGCACCCCCACGGCATCCAGCAAGCGCACCGACACCAGGTTTTTTGATTGCACCAGTGCTTCACGCAGGCGCATCGGACCGGCAAACTTGCCATCGTCGTTGGACGGCGTCCACAGGCCGTTCGGCTTCGATGGATCGGGCAACGCCAGCGGTGCATCGTTGATGATCGATGCTGGCGTGAAACCGCGATCGAAAGCGGCGGAATACAGATACGGTTTGAAGCTCGAGCCGGGTTGGCGTTGCGCCATCACGGCGCGGTTGAACTTGCTACGGCTGAAGCTGAAGCCGCCGACCAGCGCCTGAATCGACCCGTCTTCCGGGTTGATCGAGGTCAGTGCCGCCTGCACGGTCGGGATCTGCGCCAGTTGCCAGTCGCCCTTTTCGTCACGCGCAAGTCGCACGATGTCGCCGCGTTTGATGACCTTGTCAACGGCGCTGGGTGCGGCGCCCATGCGGTTCTCATTGATTCGCGGGCGGGCCCAGCTCATGGCCGGCAGATCCAGTATCACGCTCTCGTGGATGCC
>JALYXN010000250.1 GCA_030947085.1 Pseudomonadota bacterium
CCTGATTGCCGCCATCGGGCGGTACGCGTCATCGGTGGAACGAAGGCGCGAGATGATAGCGGAGCCACCACCTTTGGCGCAAGCCCACCGACCGGCGGGCTGTGAGCTGGCAATGATAGCATGATGACCATGCCGCTTGAAAAGTCCCCCTTCTGTCAGCTGCGGGACGCCTCGTCATACTGACCGACAATATTTGCCATGTGGCTGTGGATCCCGTTCTGTTCGATGCGCGTTGAACCTGAAGGGTTGAACTCGCCCACCCGGCATCCATTGATGTTACCGGCACGGCAACTCGTCCACGCTTATCCACTTGCCATTGGAACGCTCATGAATGTCCGCACGCTCACGCCAATCGATCGCCTGCTGATTCGATGCGATCGCGCCCTGGAAGCCGTTGCCGGCTCACCCGCGCCACAGCGTCCGTCGCCGGCCGCTCACATTGACGAAGCCGACCTCGATGACGTCGAGCGCCGCCACGCGGCCGGCTTGATGCGCGTCAACCATACCGGTGAAGTTTGCGCGCAAGCGTTGTATTTCGGGCAAGCGGCGCTGGCGCGCCACGCCGACAATCGTGATCACCTGCTGCACGCCGCCGCCGAGGAGACCGATCATCTGGCCTGGTGCGCCGAGCGGTTGCAGCAACTGGACAGCCGTCCGAGCCTGCTCAATCCGCTGTGGTACGCAGGTAGCTATGCCATTGGCGCCGCTGCGGCGCTGGCGGGCGATCCGATCAGCCTGGGCTTCGTGGTGGAAACCGAGCATCAGGTGGAGGCGCATCTCGCTCAGCATCTGGAGCGGTTGCCGACTGAGGATGAGCGTTCGCGCGTCATCCTGACCCAGATGCAGATCGATGAGATACGACACGCGCAAGCCGCTCAACAGCGCGGCGGCGTGGATTTGCCGTTTCCGCTGCCTGCACTCATGCATCTGAGCTCGATGGTGATGAAGGCGGTGGCGTACCGCTTCTAGGGTGGTCCATGTGGGAGCGACACAGGCCCATCGACAGACCCATGAAAAAACCCGCCTTCCGGCGGGTTTTTTTGTTACATCAGGTTGCGCCCGTGGAACAGTTCCTCGATCTCGCGTCGCAACAGCGACTCGATGCGCTGGCGATCCTTGAACGACAGGTCGTCCGCATGCGATTCGAACAGGTAGGTGTCCAGGTCGAAGTCCTTGATATGCATCTTGGTGTGGAACATGTTTTCCTGATACACGTTGACGTCGAACATCTCGTACTTCTGCCGAATGTGCTTGGCCAGATAGTCCTGCACCGAATTGATCTTGTGATCGATGAAGTGCTTCTTGCCCTTCACGTCCCGGGTGAAACCGCGCACGCGATAGTCACAGACCACGATGTCCGACTCGAAACTGTCGATCAGGTAGTTCAGCGCCTTCAGTGGCGAGATCACGCCGCACGTGGCCACATCGATATCCGCCCGAAACGTGGCGATACCGTTGTGCGGGTGCGTTTCGGGATAGGTGTGGACGGTGATGTGACTCTTGTCCAGGTGCGCCACGGCGCCCGCAATGGAGTCACGGCCGAGCTTCTCCAACACCGGCTCCTCGGAAATCAGGATCGTCACCGAGGCACCTTGGGGATCATAATCCTGACGGGCGATATTGAGAATGTTCGCGCCGATGATCTCCGCCACGTCGGTGAGGATCTGGGTCAGTCGATCGGCGTCGTACTGTTCATCGATGTATTCGATGTAGCGCCCGCGCTGCTCCTCGGACACCGCGTAGCAGATGTCGTAGATGTTGAAACTCAACGCCTTGGTCAGGTTGTTGAAACCCTGCAGGCGCAGACGGGGAAGTGGCTTGACCACGGGCGGCTCTCCATGACCGTAACCGGTCAGCAGTAGCGGCGGGTTAGCGACAAGGGTCCCCGCAGAATGAGTTGGAATGCAGGCACCAAGCCGGCACGACCCTTGTGAACGGATGGCGATACCTGCGCAACCGTCTTGTAAGACCGTAAAGTATGCGGGAAAGCGAGAGAAATTTGAACCTGCGGTTGACCATCGAGGTTTGCCATAATGCGAGAATAGCAGGGCGAATCCAGGGCACTTGGCTCAAAAGCAGTGACTACCAATGATCAACAGGCATCCGGGAGGGACTACCGTGGCGCAACTCAAGTATCAGCTCCAACAGGCATTCGAGAGCTCGCAGGCCCCGTTGGGCTTCGCTCCGGATCCCGCCTCGATGGAGCGCTTTCTGGCGCTTTGCCATCGTCGCCGCTATCCGGGCAAGACCGCCATCATCCGCCCGGGCGACGCCGCCAATACACTGCATTACGTGGTCGAGGGATCGCTGGCCGTCTGCACCGAGGACGAACAGGGGCGCGAGCTGATCCTGGCCTACATCAGCCGTGGTCAGTTCATCGGCGAAATGGGCCTGTTTGTGGAACAGGCGCAGCGCGAATCGATGGTCCGTACCCGTACTCCGTGCGAGATGGCCGAAATCAGCTACGAACGCCTGTTTCAGCTGATGGAAGGTCCGTTGCGCGAGGAATGTCCCAAGATTCTGTTTTCGATCGGCGCCCAACTCACCAATCGGCTGCTGCGCACCTCGCGCCAGGTCAGCCGCATGGCATTCATGGATGTCACCAACCGTATCTCGCGCACCCTACTCGACCTGTGCCAGGAGCCCGATTCGATGACCCATCCGGACGGCACCCAGATCCGCATCTCGCGCCAGGAAGTGAGCCGCATTGTAGGTTGCTCGCGTGAAATGGTCGGACGCGTACTGAAGCAACTGGAAGAGCAGCGGATGATCGACGTCTCCGGCAAAACCATCGTGGTGCTCGGCACGCGTTGATGGTCACCAGACTGCGCAACATTCTGTAGGAGCGCACCCTGTGCGCGATGCTCCTGCTCTGATGTCGAACAGAGAGCATCGCGACTGAAGTCGCTCCTACAGGTCGGTAGCTCATTCGCAGCACCGGAGGCGCCCCGCCTCGCCGGGTCTAGAACCATTCGACCCGGGTAACGGTGCGACCCAGCGCTGTCTCGATTTTCTTGCACAAGGTAGGCGTGCCATTGACCAGCACTGCCTCGGCGGCGATCTTCAGCATCGCCGCGTCATACATCGAATCGCCATACGCCATGTGCCAGGCATCGAGGCCATGCCGCGCCAGGGATTCCACCTTGCGCCGACCCACGTTGTGCCGCCGCAACTGTATGCCGGACCAGCTCGATCCCAGTTGCGAGGCCAGAACCTCCAGATCGACCAGACCCAGCTGCTGCAGAATGCCCCGCACCAGCGTTTCCTCGCAGCCGGTCACCACAATCACCCGGTCGCCTTGGGCTTGATGCCGACGCAACGCCTGCAACCCGTCGCGAAAGAACTGTTGGGGTCGGCGTGCGAGCACCGCGGCGAATGCGTTGGCGGCGACCTGGTAACGCGGTTCGCCCAGTCCCAGCAGGGCGATTCGTACCAGCGTGTGCATCGGCCATCGGCGTGAAAATGGCAGCTGCAACAGCAACAGCGGCAAGCTCAGCAACGCCAGCAGACGACGCCAGAGTGAACGGCGGTAGCGCTCGCGAATGAACAGATAGAACGCGTCGCCGCGGCTCAGCACACCATCGAAATCAAACAGCACCACTCGCTTGCGTTTCGGCTCCGCCGCATCCTCCGATATCGCCTCAGCATCCCCCTTCAGCGTGCTGTTCACGCGGCGGCAAAAAACAGTCGTCGCAACTCACCACCGGGATCCTCGGCACGCATGAACGCCTCGCCGACCAGAAACGCCTGAATACCGCCCTGGCGCAGCCGCGCCACGTCATCCGGGGTGCGGATTCCCGACTCGGCCACCAGCACCCGGTCGTACTCGATCAGGTCCTGCATCGCCAACGAAGTTTCCAGCGAGGTTTCGAAGCTGCGCAGGTTGCGGTTGTTGACCCCGATCAGCGGCACCGGCAAGGCCATCGCGCGTTCCATCTCCTCCTCGTCATGCACCTCGCACAGCACATCCATGTCCAGCTCGGCCGCCAGCAGCGACAGTTCCAGCAACACATCGTCATCCAGCGCCGCCACGATCAGCAGGATGCAGTCGGCACCGATCGCGCGCGCCTCGTGCACCTGATACGGGTCGATGATGAAATCCTTACGCAACA
>JALYXN010000587.1 GCA_030947085.1 Pseudomonadota bacterium
GAGGAGCTGGGCAGCCAGATTCTGCTGCTCGATCCCCAATATCTGTCCACCGACGCCCTGCCCGGTTTCGCCGACGGCCCGCAGTCGGTGACGTTCTCGCGCGAGGTGGCGCTGACCCGCGAAGAGCTACCGCTGTTGCGTCTGGATCATCCACTGGTAGCCGGTGCAATGGATCTGGCCTTGTCGGGAGAACAGGGCAATGCCGCGTTCATGGTCGACGATGTGTTGCCTGCCCGCACGGCCTTGTTGCAGGCAGTGTATGTGCTGGAATGCGTGGCCGATCGCAGGCTCGATGCCGAGCGCTTCCTGCCCGCCTTGCCGATCGTGCTGACGATCGACAGCCGACTAGCCGAACGCGTCGACTTTGCCCCTAGCGAGACGGCACTGCGCAAGGCCAGCGATCGCAATATCGAGGTGATGCGCTACCGCAAGTTTCTGGCCAAACTGGTGCCACCGATGCTCGCCCGCGCCGAGGCGCTGGCAACGATGCGTGGCCAGGCCAGCATCGACGAAGCCGTGACCCTGGCCACCGACACACTGGACGCCGAACTCTCGCGCCTGCTGGCACTCCGTGCCGTCAATCCTTCCATCAGCGAAGCGGAAATCACCGCGGTCTCCGACGAGCGCACCCAGCTGCTGGCGGCATTGCCGGGATCACGTTTGCGCCTCGATTCGGTGCGTTTTCTGGTCAGCGGCGACTTTCTCTCGCTGCGTTGATCCTGAGGATCGCGCGCTGGCAACGCCTTCGCACGGTACCTAGGAGCCTGTCGGGCTTTGGTGATCGAGGCGAGAATTCGCCTGTGCGAGAACAGATTCCTGACGGTTCGCCGGCCCATAGTGGTTCTATGGACCAAGAATCGGCGGGGATATGGACCGCACAGGCGGATTCGCAGACCGGCCAACCAAAGTCCGACAGACTCCTAGCGCAGCAACCGCCCCTTTGGCTTGATCGGAAGGCGACCGCGCCAGTACTGGATCAACGCGATACCGCCAACCATGCCGCCGAGATGGGCGAAATGGGCGACGCCGGCTTGCGTGCCGGTCACCCCCAGCACCAATTCGACGGCGGCATAGCCGATGACGAAAAGCCACGCCGGCATCGGCACCGGCAGAAAAATCAGCATGACTTTCTCGTGCGGATACAACATGCCGAAGGCCAGCAGCAGGCCGAAGATCGCACCCGACGCACCCAGCGTCGGATAGAAGCCATGCGTGAACCAGTGCACCACGATCAATTGGGCAATGGCCGCCACGATGGCGCAGACGAAGTAGTAGATCGTGAAATTTCGCGCGCCAAACGTGCGTTCGATGGTGCCGCCGAACATGTACAACGCAATCATGTTGAAAAGGATATGCGTCACCCCGCCATGCAGGAAGGCGTAGGTCACCACCTGCCATGGGCGAAAGCCTATCGACGCCAACCCGTTCGCTGTCTGGAAAATCTGGTCGGGGCCCCACGGCCACAGCGCGAAGTACTGCAAGATCACGTTGCCAAACACTTGCTGCAACAGGAACATCACCACGTTGGCGATCAAGAGGTTGCGGGTGACAGGGGGCAAATCAAAAGGCATCGGGACTTCCGCGGAATCAGGGGCGAAGCAAGGGCGTCGGTATCAGCGCATACGCCGCTGCGGCAGCCATGCTGACCCCGATCAGCGGCAATCGTTCGTCCGATATCGTAGCGGCCAGGTTAGGAGTCAAGGTATGCAAGGAAAAAAGCCGCCTGGCGGCGGCGTTGTTCATGACGCGGCGGTGGCGCGAAACCTCAGCCCTTGTCGGCCGTGAGCGCGATGCTTTCCGGACGTTTGGCGCCAGCGAAACGCTTGGCCCAGTAACTTTCGTCCAGACTGGAAATCTCCACCGACTTGCCGCTGGTGGGCGAGTGGATGAATCGGCCGTCCGAGATATAGATGCCGACATGCGAAATGCGATGCTTGCCATGGGTGCGGAAAAACACCAGGTCACCCGGTTCCATGTCGACCCGTTTGACCTTCAGGCCGGCCAGGAACTGTTCGGCCGAATTGCGCGGGAGATTCAGGCCAATGGCGTGCGCAAACACGTAACGGACAAAGCCGCTGCAGTCAAAACCGGTCGAGGGGTCGTGACCGCCACGCACATAACGAATGTGGCGCAATTTCATCGCCATCACGATCAGCGCTTTGCGCAAATCGGTGACGTCCTGGTCGACGGCCAGCTCCTGCGCCTGTTCGTTTGCCTGGGGATCGCCATCGACCACGCCCTCGCCCGCGCCAGTAATGGCGGCCGTCCGGGTGTCGTTGGCATTCTCCAGTGCATCGGCAACGCTTGGCACAATCGACTGGGTCAGCATCGGCACGGGATTGAAGATCGGCAACATGTGCAGCAGTTGCGGAGCGATGTGGGCGATGGAGGGAGAAATCGTGGAGGAATCAGCATTGACGCTGGACTGGGGGGCGATGTTCTTGGCTTGAAGAGGACCTGATGCCAACAACACCCCTATGAGCACAGAAAAAAAGGTCAATTGCTTGACTGGCATGCGGGGAAAATCCTTTGCGGTTCACAGCATTGGCCGCCTGCAGAGCTGACGACGTGACAAGGTAGTGAACTTAGCAAGAAG
>JALYXN010000607.1 GCA_030947085.1 Pseudomonadota bacterium
GGACCGCCAAGGCGATGCTGCCACCGCCGCGCGATCGGGGTTCGCCGCGCGGCGCGGGCGGCTTTGTCGGTCGCCGCGACGACGGATCGACGCGCAGGGGATCGATCGGTGCGTGGTCGGGGCGGGCGCCCTCGGGCGCAGCGGGCTCGTTCGGCTGGTCTGGGTTGCTCATATGCGCATGCTAGCAGCCCGTACGCCTGCGTTCGTAGCAGCACAGCGTGAAGATTTCAGTCCGCGTCCAGTGCCGCCTGCAGCAGGTCGGCGGACAGCGCCGACGCCGCCCGCACGATGCGCTGAAAACCGGCCTCACGGGCCGCCGCGGCCAGTCGCTCGCTGCTGACGACGGCGGTCGCAGCGGTCATCCGTGCCCATGCCGGGGGCGGTGCCCATTGGCGTAGAAAATCCAGCGCCTCGACGCTGGACAGCAGTACCAGCGCCGATGGCGGCAGCGCCTGAACCCGATCAAGATGGCGCCGGTCCAGTCGCGGTGCCATCCGTCGATACACATGCACCTCGCGCAGGCGGGCTCCCCGCGCAGCCAGCTGGGCTTGCAGCAGTCCGCGACCACCGGTGGCACCGATCAGGGCAACCGTGCAATCGCGCAGGTCCCGCAATTCAGGTTGCTCCAGCAGTCCTTCGCTGTCCTGACGCGCTGGTGTCCGCACCGATCCGATATCGCGCCGCCGCAAGGCCCGCATCGTGCCCTGGCCCACGGCAAACACGGTCGCGGCGGTCCGCAGCGGGGCCAGCGCGGCGGCATGGCGCACCGCCGCCGGGCTGGTAAAGATGATCAATTCGTCACCGAGCGCTGCCAGCACAGCCTCGCGGGCGGCATGTTGATCACCGACAGCGCGCAGGGTTAGCCCCGGCAGCAGGATGGGAGAGCCACCGAGCACCCGTATCCGTCTCACCAAGGCGGCAGCGGTACCGGAGGGCCGCGTGATGACGACCCTTCGTCCGTGCAGATCCTGATGCTCCGATCGCGCCTGTTTTGGCACCTGCGCACCGTCTGCGGTCACTGTCATTAGCCTCAGTGTAGCGCTCGCCTTACACTGGGGGGCTTCCATCCCCAGAAATCCCCGACTGACGTGACCACGACCGACACCGCAAGCGCGCCGGAACTGATCCAGTTTCTCCGCGACAAGATTCCGCTGGCTCATGCGATGGACCTGCAGCTGGCCAACTACGGCAACGACAGCCTCAGCCTGATCGCTCCCTTGCCACCCAATGTCAATGACAAGGGCTGCGCCTTCGGCGGTAGCCTGGTCAGCCTGATGACGTTGAGCGGCTGGGCGCTGGTGGAACTGGCGCTGCGTCGGCGCGGCAACGACTGCGATGTGTTCGTCGCCGAATCGACGGTGCGCTATCTCGCGCCGATCTGGGCAGACTTCCGCAGCGACGCGCAACTGTCTGGTCATGACGGATGGGATACCTTTTTCACCACGCTCGACACGCGCGGCAGGGCACGCATTAGCGTTGAGTGTGTGGTCCCCGGTGAAAACGGAAAGCCGGCATGCACCCTCAATGCGCGCTACGTGGCCAAGCTTCGCGCGTGACGCGGCGCGACTGAAATGGCGTGCCGATTGAAGCAGGCCGATTGAGGCAGAATGGGCAGGTCTTCACCGGGGAGGAGTCACCCATGCGACGTGTCCTGAGCATCATTGCCATGCTTTCCATCCTGCTGGTCGGCTGCGCCACCCAGCAGCGCAGCGATTCCCTGACCAGCACCGTTACCGCGTACGGCAGCACGCTGCGCTGGGGCGACTTTCAGAACGCGGTGCAGTTCATCGATCCGGCCATTCGTGCCAAACACCCGGTGAGCCCGCTGGATCTGGCGCGTTACAAACAGGTGCGGGTCACCGAGTACGACAATGGCGCCGGCCCGGTTCCCACCGGTGAATTCGAGGTGCAGCAGACGGCCCAGATCAATGTGGTCAACATCCATACCCAGGGCGAGCGGACGATCATCGACCATCAGACCTGGCACTACGATCAGGTGGCCAAGCGCTGGTGGCTCACCAGCGGCCTGCCGGACATCACGCGCGACTGAAAAAGTTCGCCCGCAGTCGGCGGCCTCATAACCCGTATAATCGATCGTTTACCCAAATCGGCGCGGCTTGCGCGCCCGCGGACTGACGATGAACGATATTCTGCACCAACTGCCCGATTTTATTGGCCATCACATGGCCTTGTCGGCGCTGTTCGTGATCATTCTGATCGCCCTGATCGTGATGCAGATCAGCACGATCTTCAGCAAGACCAAGACCCTGAGCCCTGCCGCGCTTACCCACCTGATCAACCGCGACAGCCCTCTGCTGATCGATCTGTCCGCCATTGCCGACTTCGAAAAGATGCACATCCCAGGCGCAAAGCACGTAGCGATGAGTCAGTTCGACCCGGAAAAGAAGGACCTGGCCAAAGCGCGGGAAATGCCGGTGGTGGTGATGGACAAGGACGGCCGCGGCAATTCGGTAAAGGCAGCGCAGCGGCTGGTCAAGGCCGGCTTTGAAAAGACCTACATCCTCGATGGCGGCGTGCTCAGCTGGCACACCGCGCAGTTGCCGCTGGCCAAAGGCAATAAATAGCAGGAACGAGTGCGAAGGAGTGAGAAACGAGTAAAGCGCTAGCACTGACGCTCTCACTCACTTCTCACTCCTCGACACTCACTCCTCGCTCTCAACGGTCATGGATGCCCGCACGGGCGAGGATGATCTGCGCCAGCACGTCCGGCGCGTATTCGAACGAGTCGTAATACAGCCGGTCCTCGGGCAGGCCCGCGGCCAGAAACAGCGGATGCGCGGCATCGATCATCGCCGGTGGTCCGCTCATGTAGACGTCATGGCCCGAAAGATCGGGCTGGTCATCCAGCACCGCTCGATGCACCAGTCCCGCACGCAGGCCATCGGCCAGCGCGGGATCCGACACCACGGCGTGGAACTGCAGATTGGGCAACTCGCGCGTCCAGTGCTCGGCCAGCGAGCGAAGGTACAGATCACTGGCGCGGCGTGCGCCCCAATAGACCTGCATCGGGCGGCGCGTACCCAGTTCGATGAAATGCTCGACGATCGCCTTGACCGGTGCAAACCCGGTACCGCCAGCCATGAATACCATCGGCCGCTCCGAATCCTCGCGTGGCACGAACGTGCCCAGCGGACCCTCGATCCGCAACCGGTCGCCCACCTGCAGGCTGTCGCTGACCCAGGTGGTAAAGCCACCGCCAGCAACATGCCGCACGTGCAACTCGATCATGCCGTCGGCCTGCGGACCGTTGGCGATCGAGAAAGGACGGCGTTTTTCGTCTTCCAGCAGCACGTCCATGTATTGCCCTGGCAGCCGATTGAGCGGCCGCTCGCCCGGCGCTGGCAGCAGGCGCAAACCGATCACGTCCTCGGCCAGCCGCCATTTTTCGGTCACCACCATAGCCAGCTGACGACGCGCAATATCCTCCACCGAAGTCACTTCGCGCGCCTCCAGCAGCAGATCGCTGGTCGGCACGGCTTGGCACAGCAGCACCGCATGATGTGCCAGCTCGCCCGCGTTCAACGCCAGCGGCGGATTGCGCGGGTACTCGCAGCGTCCGCTTAGCAAAATGGCCTTGCAACTGCCGCACACACCCGCTCGACAGGAATAAGGCAGCGCCACGCCGGCGCGCTGCGCCGCTTCCAGCACGGTTTCTCCGGGCGCCACCAGAAACTGGCGGCCGGACGATTTCAGGGTGACATTGAACACAGATGGATTGTCGCGACGAGGACAGCGGTCAACAATGCGGGTTCGACACACAGGAATCAACGATGAGTATCTGGAAGCAGGACACCGACCTGGCACGCATCAACGCGTGGAGCAGCAACACGATGATGGAAACGCTGGGCATCCGCATCACCGGCATCGGCGATGACTGGCTGCAGGGGACGATGCCGATCGATCACCGCACGCACCAGCCGTACGGCCTTCTGCACGGCGGCGCGTCGGTGGTGCTGGCCGAAACCCTCGGCAGCACCGCGGCGATGCTGACCCTGGATCCAGACAAGGAGCTTGCGGTCGGCCTGGACATCAACGCCAATCACGTACGCGGCGTGCGCAGCGGCGAAGTCACCGGCACGGCGAAGATGGTGCATATAGGACGCACCACCCAGATTTGGGAAATCCGCATCGAAAGCGCCGAGGGCAGCCTGGTCTGCATTTCGCGCATCACCATGGCGGTGGTGCCGGCGCGCGCGATGGGCCCGCGTTGATGCGGTGTTGCATGAACGCCGGCTGTAACCATGCTTCTTACCTCACTGGCCTC
>JALYXN010000617.1 GCA_030947085.1 Pseudomonadota bacterium
TGCTTCTACGTTAACCACAAAACCAGAGCATCGCGGCTGAAGCCGCTCCCACAACAGCCGTCTCAGCTTGGAGTGTCGCGCAGTTGGCGATAGCGACGGATCAAGGTGTTGGTGGAGCTGTCGTGGGCGAGTTCCGGATCGGTCTTCGCGGTCAGTTCGGCGATGGTGGTCTTCGCCAGTTGCTTGCCCAGTTCCACCCCCCACTGGTCGAACGAATCGATATCCCAGATCACGCCCTGCACGAACACGCTGTGCTCGTAGAGCGCGATCAGCGTGCCTAGCACGTGCGGGGTCAGTTTCTCGGCCAGGATCGTGCTGCTGGGGCGATTGCCAGCGAAACTACGATGCGGCACCAGCGCCTCGTCGGTACCTTCGGCGCGCACTTCCTCGGCGGTCTTGCCGAAGGCCAGCGCTTCGCCCTGCGCGATCAGATTGGCCATCAGCAGATCGTGCTGCTCACCGCCGCCATGCACCGGCAACGGGTTCAGGCTTTGGCCGAAGCCGATGAAGTCGCAGGGTACGATGCGCGTGCCCTGGTGGATCAGCTGATAAAACGAATGTTGGCCATTGGTGCCCGGCTCGCCCCAGTAAATCGGGCCGGTGGCGTAGTCCACCGCCTTACCCTCGATGGTCACGCTCTTGCCGTTGCTTTCCATCGTCAGCTGCTGCAGGTAGGCCGGAAAGCGCTTCAGATATTGCTCGTACGGCAGCACCGCGACCGTGGCCGCATCGAGGAAATTGTTGTTCCACACCGCCAGCAAGCCCATCAGCACGGGCAGATTGCGCTCCGCCGGCGTGTCGCGGAAATGGACGTCCATCGCGTGGAAGCCGGCCAGCATCTCGCGAAAATGCGCTGGCCCGATCGCCAGCATGGTGGACAGGCCGATCGCCGAATCCATCGAGTAGCGTCCGCCTACCCAGTCCCAGAAGCCGAACATGTTCGCCGTGTCGATGCCGAACTTTTCGACCTCATCGGCATTGGTCGAAACCGCCACAAAGTGCTTCGCCACCGCACCGCTCTTTTCAGGATCCGCTTCACCCAGCGACCTGATGCACCAGTCGCGCGCCGCATGGGCGTTGGTCAGCGTCTCCAGTGTGGTGAACGTCTTGGAGCAGATGATGAACAGCGTTTCGGCGGCATCGAGATCGCGAGTGGCTTCGACAAAATCGGTGCTGTCCACGTTGGAGACGAAGCGGAAGTTCATGTCGCGGGCGCTGTAGTCACGCAACGCCTCGTAGGCCATGACCGGACCAAGGTCCGAGCCGCCGATGCCGATACTGACCACATTGCGGATGCGCTTGCCGGTATGGCCCAGCCACGCGCCGTTGCGCACCTGGTCGGAAAATGCCGCCATGCGATCGAGCACCGCGTGCACGTCGGTGACCACGTCGCGGCCATCGACCAGGAGCTGCTCGCTGGCCGGCGCGCGCAACGCCACATGCAGCACGGCGCGGTCCTCGGTGCTGTTGATGTGCTCGCCGCTGAACATCGCCCGGGTGCGCTGCGACAAGCCGCGCGCCTCGGCCAGTTCGCGCAGCAAGCGCAAGGTTTCACTGTCGACGCGCTGCTTGGCGTAGTCCAGGTACAGCCCGACATCCTCAAGCACCAGTTGTTCGCCGCGGGCCGGGTCGTCGGCAAACAGTTCGCGCAGGTGCTTGCTGCCGATGTCCGAAAAATGCTGCTGCAATGCCTGCCACTGCGGAAGGGAAGTCAGTGCGGAGACGCTCATCGCAGTGCGGGTCCTTTTGACTTTTCCGCCAATGCCTTGGCCTTCTCGCCGATACCCTGCATCAGCTGCTTCCACGATTTGACGAACGCGGCGCCACCGTCTTTCTGCAGCTTCAGGGCCAGCGCATCGATGTCCACGCCGGCGGCGGCGATTTTCGCCTGCATCGCATCGGCATCGGCGCCGTCGAGCGCCATTGCGCCGTCCAGGGTGCCGTGATCGGCAAACGCATTCAGCGTTTTCTCCGGCATCGTGTTGACCGTGTCCGGTGCGGCCAGCGCGCTGACATAGAGCGTATCGGATGCGGCGGGATCCTTGACCCCGGTACTGGCCCACAGCAGACGCTGTGGCGTGGCACCGGCCGCCGCGAGTTTTTTCCAGCGCGGGGAAGCGAGCATGGCGCGGTAGGCGCGGTAGGTTTGTCGGCTAACGGCAATGCCCAGCGTGTTGTGCAGCTCGTCCGGCAACTGCTTGTTGCTGGCCACGTCCCAGCGGCTGACGAACAGCGAGGCGACCGAGCCCACGGCCAGATCCAACCCTGCCTCGTGGCGGCGTTCGATGCCGCGCATGTACGCCTCGCTGGCCGCCTGATACTGGGCACAGGAAAACAGCAGCGTCACATTGACCGGAATGCCCAGAAAGATGGCCTCCTCGATCGCCGGAACGCCCTCGGGTGTGCCGGGAATCTTCACGAACAGGTTGTCGCGCTGGGCCTTGTGATGGATCAGTCGCGCCGCGGCGATCGAGCCGGCGGTGTCGGCTGCCAGCAGCGGGGAGACTTCCATCGAGACCCAGCCGTCGAGCCGCTTGGTGGACTTGAATATCGGCTGGAACAGGTCGGCGGCCCGGCGCAGGTCTTCCAGCGCCAGCTCGGTGAACAATGCCTCGTCGGACAAGCCGGCCAAGGTCTTGGCGTGGATGCCGGCGTCGTAGGCATCACCCTCACCCATCGCGGCTTCGAAGATGCTCGGATTGGAGGTCAGGCCGGTGATCGAATCCTCCGCGATGTAGCGCGCCAGCGTCCCATCGTCGAGCATGTCGCGGGTGATATTGTCCAGCCACAGGCTCTGGCCGAGTTCATGCAGTTGCTGGGTCGCTTTCATGCTTGCTCCAAGATAATCTGGTCAGAGATAATTAGGTCACGGATAATCAGGTCACGGATAATCGATTCAGGGATGGTCACTTCAAATGGACGTCTGTTCAGTCGGCGCCCAGACTGATTACCGGCGCGTCGGGCAGGAAGTCCACCAGCTTACGCTGGCGCAGGTCGCCGATGCACGCGATGCGCATGTCGGGCTCGACCTCCAGCCCGGCGCTGATCGCATCGGCGGCGTAATGGCCCTGCTCGACAAAAACCGTGGTGAGCCTGACACCGAGGCGTCGTTTCATTTCGGTCAGAATGTGCGGCTTGTCGTCCACCACCACGTAATGCGCCGCCGGATAACGCTGCTGGATACCGACCAGCATGTACTGCTTGTGGATATACACCAGCACTTCGCCGCCCACCGCGTCCCACGCCCCGGACTGCTGGATCTTGCGCGGCTGGAACACGATGTCGCCGTCGGAAAGGATGGCGGTGGGTCCCAGCGAGCGCAGATGCGCGACGGTGGCCAAGGCATCCGGATACAGTCGTTCGGCAAACGGATAATCGAGCAGGTAATGCGACATCTGCAGCAGCGCGGGATCGTTCTCGAGACCGGCCCGAAAGCGCTGCAGGGCGCCCAGATAATCGGCGTAGCCCAGGCTCTCGCGCAGCTCGTCGTAAATCGCCCAATAGCGATCGCACTCGCGGGCACCGAATGCCTGCTCCAGGGTGTTCCCGAGATCGTCGCCGAAACGGTCATTGTCAAGCAGGGTGTTGTCGATATCGACCAGAAACATCACCGACGCAGTGGGAGATTCGCTATCCGTCAGCACGGTGAGCTCTCCTCGGGGGTCGGATCGTGCCAGCCTTCCTCGCTGACCACCACCTTGGCCGCCGCCTTGGGACCCCAGCTACCCGGTTCGTACAGATCGACGTCGTGTTCGTGTTTGAGGATCCGGTCGACTACCGCCCATGCCGCCTCCACGCATTCGTCGCTGGTGAACAGGGTGTTGTCGCCGCGAATGGCGTCACCGAGCAGGCGCTCGTAGGGCGGCTTTTCCGGTTCCGGATCGTGGCGTGCCACCAGCTCCACCGGTCGTCCCTGCATCTCCTCGCCGGAATGCTTCACCCGCATGCCTTCGGCAATGATCACCTCCGGGCTGAGCCGGAAGCGGAAGTAGTTCGATTCATGCACGCTGATGTCGTCGAAAATGGACAACGGCGGTGCCTTCATGTCGACCATCACCTGGGTGGTGGTGATCGGCAGGTTTTTGCCGGTGCGGATGTAGAACGGCACGCCAGCCCAACGCCAGGTGTCGATGTACAGGCACAGCGCCACGAACGTCTCCACCTGCGAGTCGGCGGCCACGCCATCGACCTGGCGATAGCCCTTGTACTGGCCGCGCACCACCTC
>JALYXN010000619.1 GCA_030947085.1 Pseudomonadota bacterium
TATCTGTAATGGCTGACGATGCTGCCGGATTGGCCGCTCAGAAGGATGCCAATGGCGGCGTTCATGGCCGGCTCATCGCCTGGCATCGTGCGTTCCGCGAGTTCCTCAGCATCCCGCTGCTGGTCATCGCCGCCTTCCTCCTGCTCGCCGGGGTCACCTACCTCCTGGACGTTGGCCGCGTTGGCTGGCTCCAGCCGCTGCGCGAGGTCATGCGGACGCGCATATTCGGCAACGCGCAAGCGACCGGTCAACTGCTTGGCACCATTGCCGCTGGGATCATCACCGTCACGTCGATTACGTTCTCACTGCTACTGCTCGCCGTGCAGCAGTCCGGAGTCAGCCTCACGGCGCTCGTGTTCGACCAGTTCCTGCGTCGCCGCAGCAATCAAGTCTACTTTGGCTTCTTCGTCGGACTTGCTCTCTACGCACTCTGCACGCTTGCCACGGTCAATACGCCGTTCAATCCGGTTTATGGAGGAACTGTCGCACTGCTGCTCACCGGTGTGGCGCTCTGCCTGCTTGTTCTGCTGCTCTACAGCACGATCGATCAGATGCGTCCGGCGCAGATCATCAAGGCTATCCACGATCACACACTGCTGGGTCGAGAGCGACAGCGGGTACTGCTTAGCCGTACACGGAGGACACCGCACCTCGCTGGTCCCATTTGCAGACCCGTCCACGCCACCGGGTATGGCTACGTAACGTCGATTTCCCTGCGGCAACTGGAGATAGCAACAGGTCAAGCTGCGCAAGCCGTCGAAGTAGTGCTCGATGTCTCCGTGGGTGCGTTCGTTGCCTTCCAGGATGCCATGGCTCACGTGACGGCGATGACGACGACGGATGCTGCAGCTATTGCCACAGCTGTCCAGCGAGCGATTCAGCTAGAGCCAGTCCGCGATCTCGACGGTGATCCAGCCTACGGTGTTCAGCAACTTACCGTCATCGCATGGACGTCGGTCTCCACGGCGAAGCAGAATCCTGAGGTTGGTCTCCTGGTTGTGCATAGCTTGCGTGATCTGCTGGCCAGATGGTCGGTGACCGATGCGCAGGTCGAGGACGCTGCTGCAGTATTGCCGGTGGTTTATGCCGATGACCTGCCCGGGCGCGTGCTGGATGCGTTTGCTGCGCTGTCGGTTGCGGCCTCGGAGTCGTTGCAGTACCAGGTGTACGCCGAAGTTCTCCGAGCGCTCGCGTCTTTGTACGATCGCTTGCCTATCGAGCAGCAGCAGCGGGCAGAGGATCTGATTCTTCGCAGTCTTTCGGCGCTTGGTGAGCATGTCCTGACGAGAGACCTGGACGATGCATTGGCTACACTATGTTCCGCACTCACGAAGTGGGGCAACCAGGAGACTACCGATGCCGTGCGGTCGGCGTGGCATCAGCTAAGCAAGTCCGTCGGACGGTTGAACTCACGCGCGACCCGCGTGCCCGAGCGGTAAGACTGTCGTCGTGCCACGTTTCAGCGGCCTTCGCGGGAGCGTTGCACTCACAGTGAGGACATCGGCTCAGGATCTATGGGATCGCTGAGTCGGATCGGTTAGCTCACCGCTTCCCCTTTCCAGTGGGTCGCGGTTGCCGCTCCGAGCAACGCATGCCTCCACGAGCGGCCCGCTTTACGTAACTCCATAACCCGGCGAAAAGCGGCCACGGGTTCGCGCCACACCCAGGCGGCGATGCCAAACGAGATCAAGGCGGAGCCGAGGCAAAGGGTGCAACCTGTCTGGAAGTAGAATATCTGGGCGGCGACAAGCACAACGCCGGCAACGGCAAACGCCGCGACGATCAGCCCGTAGAGCAGCACAACCCAGGGTCTGGTGTGCCAGCGGTACGCGCCGCCCGCTACGCCGACCGCGGCCTCGATTAGATAGCCCATGACGCCCAGGCTGGCATCGGGCACGGGCAGCAAACCGGCGATCCGCGAGTCCAGGATCCGCCGGCTGCCATTGCCAAAAAGTGGCTCCCAGACGTGTGAGATCGTCGCGGTCTGGTACAGGGTAAGGTAGGTTGCAATCCCACAGCCAGCCAGCGCCAGCAGGAGCGCCGGCAGCCGGTGGGGCCAGCGCGAAGGATTGCTGTCGTCGTGAAGAGCAGCAGCCATGGCACAAACGCCCCTTATATGCGCCTCGGATCGGGAATCTCCCATCGCCGGGACACTGACAGCCGGTATTAGTCTCCGGCCGGCGCCGTGATGGCCCTATCTGGCCCATGAGCACTATCTGAGTCTGAGAAGCTGAATATGCTGACGATACCTCGTTCGACGATAGTCGTACAGAATCTGTCGAAGTAGATCTGGCTTCTGGAAGGGGCATGTCCGCGTGCGTTCCCAGCTGGCATGCTGTGGAAAGTGGACGTGTCTCACAGCGCACCGAGCTGCATAATCTGCATCAGGCGCTTCGTAGTAGCCGCAGTTTGCCGGCAAGCCGCCCTCAGCACGCGGGCTTGAAGAGGAGTTCTGCCATGGCTGAGCAGCGGAAACCAGAAGTGGTGGTGATCACCGGCGCCTCTGCCGGGGTCGGCCGCGCCACGGTGCAGGCATTCGCGCGACGTGGTGCGCACATTGGGTTGCTCGCACGCGGTCAGGATGGGCTAGAAGGAGCGCGAAAGGACGTCGAGTCCCTGGGTGGCAAAGCCCTGGTGCTGCCCACCGACGTGGCCGACGCCGATGCAATTGAGGCGGCAGCGACCGCGGTTGAAGAGGCATTCGGACCGATCGATGTCTGGGTGAACGTCGCCATGGCGTCCGTCTTCTCCCCGTTCAAGGACATGACGGCAGCGGAGTACAAGCGGGTCACCGAGGTGACCTACCTCGGCCAGGTGTATGGCACGCTGGCAGCGCTGCACCGGATGCTGCCGCGCGATCACGGCCATATCGTCCTGGTTGGCTCGGCGCTCGGCTACCGCAG
>JALYXN010000001.1 GCA_030947085.1 Pseudomonadota bacterium
TTTCGACCACAGTGCAGTCACCGATGTCAGCGATGACGCGATTGCGTCCGCCCCGCTTGGCGCGATACAAGGCAGCATCCGCCTCCATGCAGAGTCGTTGCAGGTTGTAACCGGAGACATCGGTGGCCGCCAGCCCGACGCTGGCGGAAACCGACACCAGCGATTGATCCTCTTTCATCGGGGTTTCGCCAATGGCTTTGCGGATGCGGTTGGCGATCTCCATCCCGCGCTCGCGCGAGCAGCTGCGCAGCAAGATGCCAAACTCTTCGCCACCCAAGCGACCGAACAGGTCGATGGGGCGCAACTGCTGTTGGCAGGTGGCAACGGTATGCCGGAGTACCGCATCGCCTACGGCATGGCCATGGGTGTCGTTGATGCGTTTGAAATGATCAAGATCGATCGATACCAGGCATGCCTCGTCTGACTTCTTCTCCAGCTGCCGCAACACCCGCTCGGCCTCGCTGACGAAATACTGATAGTTGAGAATGCCGGTGAGCCCGTCACGCTGCGACAGCGACTTGAAACGCAGTTGCGATCGTTTGATTCGATAAAGCCAGAGGGCGATGGACGCGAGCGCGATCAGCAGCAGCGAGATGTAGAGTCGGCTCGTTTCAACTGCTTTGATGTCCAGTGCCTGCTGCAGCTTCAGGATGCTGTTCTGTCTGCCGAGCGCTTCGCTTTCCATCTCTCGTGCCAAAACGTGCTGATGCACGGACTGATAGGCGAGGACTTGAGCACTGGTGTCAGTTCGATAACCTTTGTCTTGAGCTACGTAGTGTTCGTAGTAGGACAGTGCAGTTGCGGTTTTGCCCTGGTTCTTGGCTATTTGATACAGCAGCTCGTAGGCATCTCTCAGATAGTTGCTGATTTCCCCCTGCTTCTTCATGGCTACTGCTAAAAGCGCTGCTTCCCACGCGTCCCGGTCTTTTCCCAGTTGATGCAAGGCTTGGGCTCTTTGCACTTGTGCCGATAGCTCGTGAGGGTAGTCGTGATTGGTTTTAATCGCGGGAGCAATACGGTTCAGCAGGGACAACGCTTGGCCCGGCTGCTTTTCTTCAAGATACAGGGTGCTCAGAATGAGCTGATCAGCGGCTGCAAGAATCGGCTGTTGCGCGGATTGGCAGATGGCGATGGCTTTGCGCAATTCGGTGCTTGAAGAGCTGAGCTTTTTAGCACTGTAGAGGGCGGCGCTCAATATGGAACGGGGATAACATTCAGTCATGTCCTCGGGGACGGCGTCATCCATCATCCGCGCATATTTGACCGCCAAGTCGGTCTGCCCGGCCAGATTGAACATTTGTGAAAGCGTACCCAGCATTCTTACGCGCGTCTTGCTGTCATGGAGCTCCGGAAGGCTGATCGTTAGTCGATGCGCAAGGGTGAACGCGTCTTCGTAGCGACGGCTGGCGGCGAGATTGGTGAGAAGATTGGCCGAAGCTTTCGCGGCAAGTGCTGGATCCCCCGAATTTTCGATCACATCGCGAAGTGGTTTTTCCGCAGCGGTGAAGTGTCCATTAAGAGAAGCTTCAAAGGCATCCAGATATTTCAGGTGCCATTGCTCGCTCTCGGACAGAACCGGAGACTCTCGATGAATTTGAACAAGTCGCTGAGTGAATTGACGATGATCCTTCAGTCGCATACTTTCAGTCTGATCCAGGAAAGCACCTGGATCAGTGATTTTTTGCACACCTGAGGCGTGGCCCGTGTGTATCAAGACGCAGAGAACCAAACCCATGATGACGGGTCTGGTTCGGCTGGCTCGATGTTTTAGGGCCACAATGCGGCTCGCTATTGCGCGGTGGGCAGCTCGGTCCGGCCAGGGACCGGCTCAGCTGGTATCTCGTCGACATCATGATCCGGCTCTTCATCATGCCCTGGTGAATGGATAATCTGCGGTTCGCACCTGGGCTGGTTCCCCAACTCTTTCACCAGCAAGCAACTGTCCCCGGCGGCGGCGGCGACTGCTGCCTTTAGCGTGTCGGATGCTCCTTTTTGTTCGAGCACGGATGCCAGTTTCTCGGAGGAAGCGTGACGCAGCGATGCGTCGCTACGTATATTCGTGAGTAGTTCAATCGTGTCAGACATGTTTTCCCCTTGCGACCCCTGATTTCGCTGGTTTGCGACCGTCCAACATGACGACGCAACCACCAGTAACTACGCGTTCGCGAGTTCTTTGTCCAGCGCTGCCAGTCGTGCGCGGACTGCCAAATTGTGTTTCAAAGGCTCAGCCGGTGGCAGTACCACCGTTTCCTTGGCAGTCATCGGCACGTCCGGCAGGTCACGTAGCGCCACCCGACGAACCATCGGCTGGTCGATCGGCAACGTAGCCGCCGCGTAAATGATCACTTGATCATCCCGTGGATAGGTCTGGCTGAGCAAATCCACCAAGACCTTTCGATAGGCGGCGCCGGTTGTGAACCGCGTCACTGAAAGGTCGCCGACCAAACCGACCTGCCACAAAATCAAGTAGCCGGTCGGGTCGATGCGACGCTCATAGAACAGCAGCTGGCTGGCCTCGAAGTGCTGACAGCCGAATCGGCCCGGATCGATACCGATATCCGCATAAAGACAATCCTCAGCGGAAATGCCGGGCTCCATATGTGCGGAAAAACCTTCCGATCGAGCGACCTCGATGACCTTGTGCGGCGACCATGCAAACACGCCTGGATGCCCGTAAAACACGCCGCACACCCGCTTTCCGTCGCGCACCTGCGCCATCATCACCTCGACCCACTCGCGATAGGTGATCATGCGCGACTTGCCTTCTCCGTAGTAGGGATGAAGGCTGCGCACGTCGGGATGCATGCGCTCCAGCCGAAGTTCCACGATGCCGTCAGACAGCGCGGCAAAGACCACATCAGCCTGTTCGATATGGCTGCGCGCCAGTGGTGTCAGGTGGGAGCCCAAGGTCATGCCCAGGCCAACGCAGGACAAGCTGCCTTTCGCAAAATTCGGTGAAACAGGAAGCGGCAAATTAATCCAAAGATAGTAGGGCAAATCCGTGTTCGTCGAGAGCTGTGTGCAGTAAACGAGCGCCCTAAGCAGTTGCGAGAGAAGTTGCTGCTACGTCTGTGGGGTTGGCCATGGGATCGCCAGGAAGCTGCCGAGCGCGAATTGCGTTTGCGGAGAAGGCGGAGGCTGGCGGTGGACTGGCGGTTTTTGTCTTCCACGGCGTCGGGGCAGACTATCCGCGGCTTTCCGATGCGGACCACCAGCACCAGATGGCTTGAATAACGGCGTGCACGCATCTCACGACACGTGCCGCCAACGCGCCTAAAGGGCTCGTCGCGCGCCGCTGTTGCGACGAGCACGCCATCGTTATTTTTCGAGCGCCTTCACTGCATCAAGCGATTCCTGCACGTGCTTCTTCGGACTGAGGTTCGAATAGACGTGGGTAATTTTTCCCGACGGCGCGATGACGTACGGGGTGCGATCCGACCAACCCGGGCGCATGACCAGGGTGGCGTCATATTCCTTGGCGATCTTGGCACCCTTGTCGGCAGCGACGGGAAACTTGCCACCGCAATGCTCGGTTTCTTTGGAGAAGTCGGCGAGTTGGTCGAGATTGCCCGCGGTTACGCCGATCACCGTCGCGTGCAACGCCTTGAACTGATCGGTGGCCTCGGAAAACAGATGTGCTTCCACATTGCATCCCGAGGTATGCGGAGCGGGGAAGAAATAGACCACCACCGGACCCTTTTTCAGCGCGTCGGCCAGCTTGAAGGTGAATGGCTGGCCGGCAAGGTAGGCCGGCGCGGAAAAGTCCGGCGCTTGCGTGCCTTCCTTCAGCGCGGCGAAGGCGGGCGAAGTGAGGGCGGCGGTGGCGACCAGAGCGAGAGTCGCGAGCTTTATCGAAGGCTTCATGGTGCTGATTCCTGGAGAATGGACGAGGCAAGAGCTTTATACGCCTGAGCGGGTCGAAGGCGGTAATCCTCGCCGACATCGCAGGAGTTCAGGCGCCGATGGAAGCGACCACGCAGGGATCGATCCGCCGCTTAATCACAAGGGTTCGCCATCAATGTCGTCGCCGGGTCAGCGCCTTGTCGCCAGGATGCCATCCAGCGCCAGCTTTGCGTTGAAACCGGCTTTCTGCAGCCGCTTCTCCACTTCGCGAGGAACATCGCGGCCACTGGTCAATTTGTTCGGACTGCCGGTGTAGTGGAAAAGCCTGCCGCCTCGTCGGAGCACGCGGGCGAGCTGATCGTAGAACGCTTGCGAGTAAAGGTCGCCGGCAATGCCGAAGCGCGGCGGATCATGCAGGAGAGCATCTACCGAAGCGTCGGCGATTTTCTCGATGGCGTTGACGACGTCGGCATGGACCAGATGCAGGCGGTCGCCACTGCTCGGTGCATCTGGATCCGGCGACCACGGATTGAGCGTGCGCAACCACAGCACGTCGGCATTCTTTTCGAACGAATGGATGCGGGCTACGCCGGCCTGCAGGCAGCAGGCGGCGAAGTAACCGAGACCGCCACAAGTGTCGAGCAGTACCTTGCCGTTCGGCTCGACCAGCGCCACCTTGCGCCGAGCATCCTCGAACGGTGATGTCTTCGCCGTCGGCAGCATCTTGATACCGTCGATCTCGAAGGTCGGTGCGCCCCAGTCGGTCGGCACCAGCTTGATCAGGGACCCGGAAAAACGCGACACCGGCGCAAATTCAGCGTCGTTCCAATAGTAGATGGTGCGATCTTTTAGCTTGGCCGGGTACGGATAACGCTGGCCTTGCCATTGCCAGTTGTCCTCGCTCAGCCATGCGATGGCGTTCGAGACGCCCAGATCGAGCGAGCCGCTCCATTCTTTTGTACCGATATCACGTGTAGCCAGCAGCGCCTGGGCGAGGGCGCGCGTGAGCAGGGGACCGGAGTAGTGCGGCACGTGGGGCGATCTCCTGGAACGGGCGGACGATGGAGGGGCAAGCATCGTAACCCATGGAAAAATGGATCCGGCCTCCCGCTTTGGTCCGCTGCTGTTCTCCGAATGCTATCGCCAGCGCCGCCCTCGGCTCAGGCGCGATGACCATTGCGTGGGCGCATGGATAGGACGGCGAGCATCGTGACGAGCGCTTCAGTCCTTGCGTGTCGGACTTGGCGAGGGCCCATCGGGATTAAAGTGAAACCGTGTCTCGGGCGCGTTCCCCATTCGCGCTACCGCAGGAAAGGTAAGCGAGGCGGACGGTCAACAACAAACGTGGCGCGAACGCCTGCTGAATGGCTTTCAATGCGTGCAGAGGCTTTGACATTTTCCGCCGCCGCTTTCGGCAAAATGGGCAAGGGTTACCAGCTCTTGCCCCAGTAGCGACGAGATCAAGGCAGCCAGCCGTCTGGAGTTTCGCTGTATACAAGCCTCCGTTTATTCATGCAGTGCCAACCGCTGGAGTGAAAAGTCGATGGAAATGGTCGGTGTGGTCTACGCGAGTCGCGCGACGAAGGAGATGCTGCCTGAAGAGATCGATCGTCTGCTGGTTTCCGCCCGCAGCTACAACGCGAGCGTCGGCGTCAGCGGCATGCTGCTTTATGGCAGGAAGCAGTTCTTCCAGTACTTTGAAGGTATGCGGCAAGACGTCGATGACGTTTATGAGCGCGTGCGGCGGTCCAGTTTGCATTCGGATATCCTCGAACTGGAGAACGCTCCGATACCACACCGCGTGTTCAATCGCTGGTTCATGGGGTTTTCCGAGGCACCGGAAAGTGTCTTGCAGACATTAAGCCAGGAGCAATGGTCCCGCGAACGGCCCTGGATGGAAAGTCACGAGACGACGTCCGACGGTCTGCGTCGGCTGCTGGCCTTTATTGACGAAAGTTCGGTCCAGCAGGGCACCTGAGCGTCGCGAGCGGGGAAGTCACCACAGGTAGGCTTGCAGCGTCGGCTCGTTCAGTCGCGCAGGAATGCGCTGAAGCAACTCACGGTGATCGGGAAAATTCATCGCACTGCGTTTGATCAGGTTGTCGATTTCCGCAAGATCGTGTCCCGCTTCTTCGGCAGTCGGGCGGCGCAAATCCTTGGCATCGGGAAACACGCCCATGCCCGCCAGGATGCTGTACCAGGACATGATCGGGTAGCCCTGGCCGAAGCTGTGGTTCTGCAATCCCGGGATGATGGGACGCCTGGCCAGCCAGGTCTTCAGCAATCGTTGCAGCGGCTCCGACAGGTTCAGGTTGGCCGCGTTGGCGCGCCAGTAATCGGTATCCGTGCGGCTGGTGGGCTTGTAGTGGGTGACGATGTAGTCGCGGGTGCCTTCGAACTGGGCGTTGACGGCATCGTTGAAGGTGACCTGCGCGCTTTCGCCGAGGTCACCTTTTTCCAGCGCGGCGACGAGCAGGGCGGCGGTGCGCTGGACAAACAACAACGTGGTCGCTTCGAGCGGTTCGATGAAGCCCTGCGATAGCCCCACGGCGACACAGTTGCGGTTCCAGTGATGGGTGACGCGTCCGACCCGCATTTTCAAGTGGCGCGCCGGCGTCTCGTCGTCGAGCAGCCCCAGGTGTGTGCGCAGCTCGGTTTCGGCCTCGTCCGCCGAGCAGGACGCGCTGCTGTAGACGTAGCCATTGCCATGGCGGTTAGTCAACGGGATCTTCCAGGCCCAACCGTGGCGCAGGGCGGTGGACACCGTCTGCGACATGATGGGGCCTTCCAGCGGCGTGGGCAGCGCGATGGCGGCATCGTTGAACAGGTTGTCGGCATATGAAATGAAAGGCGTCCTCAGTGCCTTGCCGATCAGCAGCGAGGCAAAGCCGCTGCAGTCGACAAAGAAATCGGCGGCTAGGGTTTCGTCGCCCTCCAGTTGCAGCGACGCGATGTCACCGTTCTCCTTCAAGGTGGCACCATTCATGTGGCGTGCCACGTGATGGACGCCGCGCTGCAACGCCTTTCGATGCAGGAATTTTCCCAGCAGTACCGCAT
>JALYXN010000019.1 GCA_030947085.1 Pseudomonadota bacterium
GCCAGCACTTTTTCCCGCGGCAATCCGGGACGCGCCAAGTCGCTGCGCACGCGACGACGTAGCCGTGGCAGGGCGGCGCCAAAGGCCAGCAAACGGCCGAACTTGCCGTCATCGCGCAGCTCGCGCCAGCGCGGGTGGTAGCGATATTGTTTGCGACCGCGGGCATCGCGTCCGGTCGCTTGCAGATGACCGAGCGGGTTGGCGCAAATCCACACGTCGGCGTACGCCGGCGGAATCGCCAGCGCCTGGATCCGTTTGATTTCCCCCTCGCTGGCCAGGCGGCGATTGTCGACCGTGCGATAGCTGAAGCCCTTGCCGTGCCGCAGGCGCCGGATGCCGGGCAGCGAATCACTGACGTAGACCAGCCCGACCGAGCGCACTGCCTGGCGCAGATCGATATCGGGGCTCGGCAGTGGGGTCGTCATGCTGCGCAGTGTGCGCAGCGCAGGTCAATTCCGCGTGCAGGTCAATCGACGCGGCAGTACACCGCTTTCAGGTAGCGGCCTTCCGGCACATCGGTGCGGAACGGATGATCGGCACCGGCGCCGCGAACCTCAAGCACCTGGATCTCGCGTCCGGCATTGAGCGCCACCCGGCGCAGCATTTCCAGGAATTCGCTTTCACCCACCAGACCGGTGCACGAGCAGGTCAGCAGCAGTCCGCCCGGCGGAATGATGTCCATCGCCATGCGGTTCATGGCGAAGTATTTCTTCAGCGCGTCCATGACCTTGCTGCGGTCGCGGGTGAGCTTGGGCGGATCCAGCACCACCGCGTCGTACTGCTCGCCGCGCGCCACGGCGGCGCGGACCCAGTCGAAGATATCGGACTGCTCGAAGCTGACCTCGACCCCATTGGCGGCGGCGTTGGCGCGGGCAATTTCGAGCACGCCGACATCCAGATCCACGCCCACCGCTTCGCGTGCGCCAGCGGCCATCGCGTGTACCGCGAAACCACCGGCGTTGCAGCACAGGTCGAGCACACGTCGGCCCTTGGCCAGTTCGGCGAAGCGCTTGCGATTATCCCGCTGGTCGGCGAAGAAGCCGGTCTTGTGCCCCGAGCCTGGCGCGGCCTGAAAACGCAGGCCGTGTTCACGCACCTCGAACGCTCCGGGCACCTCGGGGCTGCGGCAGTCGAACGACTCCTGCTTCTGCACATGCGACTCGGCGAACCAGTACAGCTGCGCGTCGGGGAAGTGGGTGAGCAGGGCGGCGTGGATGGCGTCGCGAAAGCGCCACATGCCGGCGGCGAAATATTCGATCACCAAGACGTCGGCGTAGCGGTCGACGATCACGCCGGACAGGCCGTCGCCTTCGCTGTGCACCACCCGCCACGCATCGCTGACACTGTCCAGCTGCAGCCATTCGCGGCGCAACTGCACCGCACGGTCGATACGGGCGGCGATCCACTCGGCGTCGATGGTTTCGGCGGCATCGTGGCTGAGCAGGCGCAGCGCAATGCGGGCGTGGCCGTTCCAGAACGCGTGGCCGACGAAGCGGTTGTTCGCGTCCTGCACTTCGACCAGGGTGCCCGGACGCAGTTTCTGCCCCGGCTTGTAGACCTGCGCCGACCACACCCAGGGATGGCCGGGCGGACGGTCGGACTTCAGGCGGATGATGGGTACGCTGGGCGCCGGAGGCAGCTGATCGGGAGAATTCATCCGCCCATGATAGCTGCTGGGCGGCATGTCGAAGGATCGGTGCCCCGGTTCACTCCGCCTGCATTACCGCCAGTTCGTTGCCGTGAGGATCGCGGAACTGGAAGCGCCGCCCGCCCGGAAACGAGAAAATCGGGCGGACGATCTGTGCTCCCGCGGCGGTTACCGCCTTCAGTGCGGCATCGAGGTCGTCCACGGCAATCACCGGCAGCGGTGCCTGGGTCGCCTCGGCCAAGTCGCCTTGCAGACCGATATCGACGTCACCGGTCATGGTGCAGGCGTACGTCGGGCCGAACGCGGTGAGATCCCAGCCGAAGGCGCGGGTGTAGAAAACTTTCGCTGCGGCGATGTCGCTGGCCGGGAGTTCGATGAAACCGGGACGTGCCATGAGCTGCCTCGCAGGCGTGGATTAAGAGGCAAGGAGCTTAGCGCAGCCGTAGTGCCAGCCAGGACAGTAAGGCCAGCAGGTTGATGCCTATTCTGGAAATTGACGGGCCGGCCACCGCCAGCCCGAAACCGTGCGTCGCTACGTGCCAGTCGAGGCTCAGCCGCGGCGAAGCTTGCAGCGTGGCGAATACATCGAGGAAGGCACCGCTGTGCAGCGCGTAGCTGAAGACCGGCGTGGCGATCAGCGGCAACTGCAACAGTTGGGCCAAGCGGGACAGCCGGATACCGCGCTCGCTGCCTTCCAGCAACAACACGCCAGCGACCAGTACGAAGCCGAACAGGACCAGCCCGATCACCGCGACCAGGCTGTCGTGGGTCGAGCCAAACGGCAGCAGTCGACGCAGCATCGCGG
>JALYXN010000040.1 GCA_030947085.1 Pseudomonadota bacterium
GCCAGCGCACGCAGGAAGCTGCGGTCATGGGTGACGAAGATGATCGAGCCGGCGAACTGCTTGAGGAAGCTTTCCAGCCAGCCGATGGCCTCGATATCGAGGTGGTTGGTCGGCTCATCCAGCAACAGCACGTCCGGCTTGCGCACCAGCGCCTGCGCCAGCAGCACGCGGCGCTTCATGCCGCCGGAGAGCGCGGCAAAATCGGTTTCACCCGGCAGTTCGAGCTGGGTCAGCACCTCGGTGACGCGACGGTCCAGATCCCAGCCGTGCTGCGCTTCGATCTGCGACTGCACTTCGCCCAGCGCATCGAAGTCAGCCTGGGTATTCAGTTCGTGCAGCAGGTGGTGATACCGAGCCAGCAGATGGCCGAGGTCACCCAGGCCTTCGGAGACCACGTCAAAGACGTCGCCCGCCGTGCCCTGGGGTACCTCCTGCGCCATGCGGGCGATGACCACGCCGCTCTGCACGCGAACCTCGCCATCGTCGGCGTGCAGCTCGCCGGCGATCAGTTTCATCAGGGTGGACTTGCCTTCGCCATTGCGACCGACGATGCAGACACGCTCGTTCGCCTCGATCGACAAATCGACATGCTGGAGCAGGAGGGGGCCGCCGATACTGAAGTCGACGCTTTGCAATTGGATGAGAGACATTCCCCCATTGTAGCTGGTGGTGCACTTGCCAATCGCACGTCGGGTCATTCTTTCCTAGCGAGGCTGTCATGCCAGTCTTAAGAAAATAATGTTGCTCAAATTTTCCTAAAAATCTAAACTCATCAAATTGGGAAAACGGAGAGGGTCATGGAGCGAACGACCGGTGTGTACGTGGCAGGCAGCCTTTCCGGCAGCCATTACGAGGCGTTCGTTCCCCATCCCTTGCCGCCGGAACCCGCCCTTGTCTTCGGCCCCGCCCTTGTCGCCCTGCTCGAACGCGCCAACCAGGCCCTCGGCCGACTGGACGGCATCACCCTGATGCTCCCGGACCCGGCTTTGTTCCTGTACCAGTACGTACGCAAGGAGGCGCTGCTTTCCTCGCAGATCGAAGGCACGCAGTCCTCCCTGTCAGATCTGCTGCTCTACGAACTGGCAGAAACGCCCGGAGTACCCCTCGACGACGTCGAGGAAGTATCCAACTACGTCGCCGCGCTTCAGCATGGCTTGAAGCGTCTCCGCGAGGATGATTTTCCGCTGTCGCTGCGGCTGATCCGGGAGATTCACGGCGTGCTGCTGCGTGGTGGGCGTGGCGCCACAAAAGACCCCGGCGAATTCCGCACCAGCCAGAACTGGATCGGCGGCAGATCGCCCGCGCTGGCCGGCTTTGTGCCGCCACCACCCGAGCGCCTGGCCGATTGCCTGCGCGACTTCGAGGTCTTCCTGCACTCCGATCGCGACGCCATGCCGACGCTGATCAAGGCGGCGTTGGCGCATGTGCAGTTCGAGACCATCCATCCCTTCAACGACGGCAACGGCCGCGTGGGACGCTTGCTGATCGCGCTGATTCTTTGCACCGAAGGCGTGCTGCGCGAGCCATCGCTCTACCTTAGTCTGTACTTTAAGACCCGACGCCAGCAGTACTATGAGCAGCTCGATGCTGTGCGCCGAACCGGTAACTGGGAGGAATGGCTGCTGTTCTTCCTGCAAGGTGTGGAAACCACCTCACAGCAGGCAGTGGACACCGCTCAGCGTATCCTGGCCTTGTTCGAGGTTGACCGCGAAAAGGTACGCGGGCTGGGCCGACGCGCCGGCAATGCCTTGCAGGTGTTCGAGCAGTTCGTGCGCCGGCCGATTTTGGACGCGCCGGCCATCCACAAGGCGCTCAGCGTGGCCGCGCCCACCGTGCGCTCCGCGATCGCCGCATTGCAAGGGCTGGGGCTGCTCAATGAAATCACCGGCCAGCAGCGCAATCGCATCTGGGTGTACCAGAGTTACTACGCCCTGTTGAGCGAAGGCGCGGCACCGCTCTAATGGCGACGCGGGGTCCGCGGCTCAATGAAGGCTGTGCGCTGGGCGAAGCGGGATGATCTTCGCCGACGGCAGCAAACGGGCGCGCAACAGGTCAGCGGCGAAGTGGAAGTCGCGGCCCAGATCCTTGCGCGAAAACAGTGTCTCCAGCATCCGCAGCGCCACTTCGAACGCGGTCAGGCGGTTGTGGGCCAATTGCAACCACGCCTCGTACTTGCGCTGATTCATCGACGCAATCAGGCTGCGATTGCCGTTGCGGGTGAACACCGGCGGCAGACGCCAGGCGTCGAGTTCCGCCTCGGCCAGCGCGCCACCGAGGCCGCAGGCGGCGAACAAAAACCGCAGTTGCTCCGCTGCCGTCACGTGCAGACGCTTCAAATCGGCAGCGCGACCAGGCATTACCAGCACCGCGCCGGTGGCTGCATTCATCAGCAGCACGAACGGCTGGCGGTCGATGAAGTCGATGTCGGCGCACCATTCGCCCAGCGGGTTGTCTGCAGGCACCGGTTCATCCGGCGCGGGCGGCGGGCGCAGGCGCTTGAGCAGTTTTTGCGAACAGCGGATGACGGTCACGGCTCGTGTTATACCACTCATTCCGCATGAGTGGTATAACCGTGGTATCTGCCGGAGCCTTGAAGAATGGCTTTATACCGCGAACTCCCTGTCGCCGCCCAGACCGCCTACGCCGAATTGCAGGAGCAGGTGCAGGTCGCCGAGACGATGCGCTCGCCAGCATCGCTGACAGGCACGGTGGGCTGGAAGACGATCAAGGGTCGCCGCTACGCGTATTGGCAGTTCAAGGAAATCGATGGTCGCAAACGCGAGTATTACCTTGGCCCTGAGGGGCCGGCGATCGAGGTTATCGAGAACGCACGGGGCAAGCCGGTGCCGGCCTTGGAAGCGATAGGACGGCAGGCGAGTGCAGCGTTTGCCCAAGGCAACGCGCTGACGCCAGCGAAGCACTTTCGTATCGTCAAGCGCTTCGCCGATTACCAGTTCTTCCGCGCCGGTGGTTTGCTGGTGGGAACACAGGCATTTCTCGCCATGGGCAACCAGTTGGGATTGGCTTGGGGCAATGGGGTACGCACACTTGATCTCGACTTTGCGCATGCCGGTATGGGCGGCAATGTGGCAGTGGCGCTGCCGGCCGATCTGCATGCTGATGTGGACGATGCGTTGAAGTCGCTGGAAATGGGGTTTCTACCGGCACTTGGCGGCAGCCGCGGCTTTGCCAGTAACTATGTCAGCGAGAAGGAGCCCGAGTTGCGTATCGATTTTCTCACCGTGATGCGTCGTGGCGGCAGGGATGTGCCAATGCCGGATATCGGTGTGGCGCTGACGCCGCTGAAGTTTCTCGACTACTTGCTGGAGCGACCCGGGCAGGCTGTTCTGCTGGATCGCGCCGATGCGTGTCTGGTGAATCTGCCCGATCCGGCGCGCTATGGCTTGCACAAGTTGCTGGTAGCTGCCGAGCGTGGTCCGCGGCACGCAAAGTACAATAAGGATATCTCCCAAGCCTTGAGCCTGATCGACTGGCATCTGCAGCGCGCACCCACCTTGCTGCTGGATGCCTGGGAGGATTTGGCGGGTCGCGGCGCGGGCTGGATCAAGCGTGCACGGCAGTCGTTGCAGGCGGCCCCTGCTGCGCAGCGCGAACTGGTATTGCGTTTCAAGCAGGCCGCTGGTTTGAAATAGAAACGGGCCGCACAAGGCGGCCCTTTTCTTTTACGGTGTGTGGCATTCGCGCACAAGGTGCGCTCCTACTTCAGTTTGGCGTCCTTGCGCAGGGCTTCGGCGCGATCGGTCTGCTCCCACGAGAACGTGGTGTAGCTATTGCCGTTGGCGTCCTTGACCAACTGCGGGGTGCGGCCGAAGTGGCCGTAGCTGGCGGTCTTCTGGTACATCGGGTGGATCAGGTCGAGCATCTGCAGGATGCCGTACGGACGCAGGTCGAAATGCTTACGGATCAGCTTTTCGATCTGCTCGTCGCTGATCTTGCCGGTGCCGAAGGTGGTGACCGAAATCGACGTCGGGTGCGCCACGCCGATGGCGTAGCTGACCTGCACTTCGCAGCGGTCGGCAATGCCGGCGGCGACGATGTTCTTGGCCACGTAACGAGCGGCGTAGGCGGCCGAACGGTCGACCTTGGACGGATCCTTGCCCGAGAACGCGCCACCACCGTGACGAGCCCAGCCGCCGTAGGTGTCGACGATGATCTTGCGGCCGGTCAGGCCGCAGTCGCCCACCGGCCCGCCGATCTCGAACTTGCCGGTCGGGTTGATATGGAACTTGGTGCCCTTGTGCAGCCATTTCGCGGGCAGCACCGGCTTGAGGATGTGTTCGCGCACGGCCTCGATCAGGTCTTTCTGCTTCACGCCGGGCGCATGCTGGGTCGACAGCACGACGGCATCGATGGCGGTCGCCACGCCGTGGTCATAGCGCAGGGTGACCTGGCTCTTGGCGTCGGGGCGCAGCCACGGCAGCGGCGAATTCTTCTGCTTGCGAATCTTCGCCTGCTGCTCGACCAGACGGTGCGCGAAATGGATTGCCGCCGGCATGAAGGTCTTGGTTTCGTTGGTGGCATAGCCGAACATCAGGCCCTGGTCACCGGCACCCTGTTCTTCCGGATTCTTGCGGTCGACGCCGCGGTTGATGTCCGGCGACTGTTTGCCGATCAGGTTCATCACGGCGCAGGTGGCGCCGTCGAAGCCGACGTCGCTGGAGTTGTAGCCGATGTCGACGATGACCTTGCGGGTCAGCGCCTCCAGGTCGATCCACGCACTGGTAGTGACTTCGCCGGCGACGATCGCCACACCCGTCTTGACCATGGTTTCGCAGGCGACGCGGGCACGCGGGTCCTGGATCAGGATCGCGTCGAGCACGGCGTCGGAGATCTGGTCGGCGACCTTGTCCGGATGGCCTTCGGAGACCGATTCGGAGGTGAACAGGTAGTTGGACATCGCGGTATATATCCTTTTGTGCGGATAGAGAGATAAACGAAGCCGGGAATGATACATCCACCGGCTGTCTTTTGCTGGATGCGACCCGTCCGGGGGTTTGCGGATTGGGTTCGGGTTCAGCCGTATGGACGGCTGAACCCGCTCGGTGGCGCGGTTCGTGGCGTCATGGTCCGGTGTCGCCGAAGGCCTTGTTCAGGCGCTGTGGCCAGTCCGGCGCATTGATCCGCTGTAGCAAAGAGGTATCGATCGGCTCGCGCAGCGGGCTGTTGCCGGGCAGGGCGAAGGCATAATCCTGTCGCGCCAGCACCAGTGGCAGTACTCGCAGTTGATCCCGGTAATGTTGCCGGATGTCGTATCGCATCAGCGGTATGTCGTAGACCACGGCATCGGTGCGGCCGGCCGCCAGTTCGCCGAGCGCCTGGTCCAGGTTCTGCGCGTGTTGGTACGTGATGCTGCGTCCGATCAGCCACTTGGCGCTGGTGCTGTCGGCCAGGCTGGCGATCCGCATCGAACCGAGATCATCGGCATTGCGCACGCGCTGGCTCAGCTGCCCGACCGTCAGCGCACTGGTGATCGAGGCGGTGAAGAACGACACGATGATCAAGGCGGTCAGCATCCAGACCATGCCCACCAGTCGGCCCGGCACGGTTCGCGGGGCGGTATCGCCGTAACCGACCGTGGTCATGGTGACCATTGCCCACCAGAAACCCGAAAAAATCCCCTGGCTGCGCGTGCCGCCGAACTGCTCGGGGTTGTGCTTGCGCTCGAACAGCCACATCAGCAGGCCGATCAGCAGCAGCAGCAAGGTCAGCGTGCCGATCACCTTCAGGAACGCGGCCGAAACCAGCGCCTGCACCACTGCCAGCCAGCCGGCAGTCTGGTCGTTGCGTACGGCAATGCCGAGGCCGGAGCTGGTCAGCGGATGGGAAAAGTCCATGCGTCTTTCGCGCGCTGCCGTCGCGGTAATCGCGCCCACGCCCACATCGACCTTGCCCGCACTCACGGCATCGAGCAGACCATCAAGGTCGTAGTCGCGGTAGTTGTATGTCCAGCCATGGTCGGCGGCCACTTCCTGCCACAGGTCGATCGCCAGGCCGCTGTAACGGCCGTGATCCTCGATGACAAAGGGCGGTGCCACCTTGACCCCGACGATAAGTGTTCTTGGTGCCGACGGCGTTTGCGTTGCGGCGGCAGGGCTCTGGGCGCTGGCCGAGGAGCACGCCAGCAGCAACATCAGGGGCATCAGTATGCGCCGCAGGTAAGTCGACATCGTTGGCCCCCGGATCGACGGCGGAAGATCACGCCAGAGGCTTTCAGCCTAACCCATCGGTTGAATCGGCTCGTGTCCCGGATGGACGCCGCCGCGTCAGTAGATCCCGGGAATCAGCCGTTTCGTGCGCGCGCAGTAATCCTGCCAGCGCTGACCAAACGCCTGCGCCAACACTTTCTCCTCGATATGGATGCGCCAGCTGAACACAGCCACCGTGGCCGCCACGACAAGCATCAGCGAAGTCAGGTTGCCCAGGCACAGCGCAAAGCCGAGAAACGCCATCAGCGCGCCGGTATAGGAGGGGTGACGCATGAGTGCGTAGGGACCGGTGTCGATCAGCGGCTGATCCTCGGCGATGGCGACGTTCACCGTGAACCAGCGCCCCAGGTAACGTATCGCGTACCAGCGCAGTGCCAGCCCGGCCAGAAAAATAACCAGGCCGACAAAATAGAGCGCTCGCGCATGCGGAAGCGTCAGGTTGGGAAACTGCAGCGCGAGAAACACACCGACCAGCATCGCCGCGGCCACCACGGCCCAGATCAGCAGCAGCGAATGTCGATCCTTCGCATTGGCGTCACTGCCTGCGCGGCGCGACAGCGACAGCGCCAGTTCGGACAGGCCGAAGGCGACGCCGATCAGTACGGGAGAGGGCAGATACATGCGCGGCGTCCGCAGGGAAAGGTGGACTATGCAGAAAGGCGTCGCCGAAGGCCATGCCAGTGAATTGCCAGAAGCTCAAAGTCTGCGGCCTTCTCGGACCCGCACAGCGCGCGGCCACTCACGCAGCGATGCGCAAGCCTTGCTGCAGCGCGTCGAAGTAATCGCGGGTCAATCGCAGCTGGTC
>JALYXN010000054.1 GCA_030947085.1 Pseudomonadota bacterium
CTGCCGCGCGAGGCATTGATCAGCATCGAGCCGGGGCGCATCTTCGCCAGCTGCTGCTGCCGGATCATCATCTGGGTCGCGGGCGTTTCCGGTACGTGCAGGGTCACCACGTCGGACCGTTCCAGCAGCTCGTCCAGACTGGCCACGGCGCGCGCGTTACCCAGCGACAGTTTGGTTTCGATATCGTGAAAGATCACTCGCATGCCCATGCTTTCAGCCAGCACGCCGACCTGGGTGCCGATATGGCCATACCCAACGATGCCGAGCACCTTGTCACGGGTTTCGTAGCTGCCGCTGGCGGATTTGGACCAGCCACCGCGATGGCAGACGGCATTTTTTTGCGGGATACCGCGCAGCAGCATGATCGCCTCGGCGATCACCAGTTCGGCCACGCTGCGGGTATTGGAATAAGGCGCGTTGAACACCGGCACGCCGAGTTTTCTGGCCGCCAGGAGGTCGACCTGATTGGTGCCGATGCAGAAGCAGCCGACGGCGAGCAGGCGCTTGGCATGGGCCATGACGTCAGCGGTCAACTGCGTACGCGAGCGGATGCCGACGATATGGGCATCGGCGATGCGCAGTTTTAGCTCGTCCTCAGGCAGCGACTTCGCGTGCAATTCGACCTGGCTGTAACCGGCACGCTGGAAATGCTCCACCGCACTGGCACTGACGCCCTCCAGCAGCAATACCTTGATGTCCTGGCGCGGGAAAGAGGTCTGCATGCGGCAACCCTGGTAAATAGAGGAGCCTCTACTATGCCAGAGCGACCCTCGGCGTGCGGCGTTGCAACACTGGACGGCGTGCCGGTTGGCTGGCACGCTGAATCAATACCCTGGAGCCAAGCATGTCTGACCCGCGTCTCGCTCAATTGTCTCGACTGCAGCCAGACCTGCGCCTGCTCACCGATGCGGCGGATCTTGAACACTACGGTCGTGACTGGACCCGCCGCTGGACCCCCGCGCCGCTGGCGATCGCGTTGCCGACGAATGTGGATGCGGTGGTCGCGATCGTGCGCTGGGCCAACGTAGCCAACGTCGCGATCGTGCCTTCGGGCGGGCGCACCGGCCTTTCCGGGGGTGCCGTGGCAGCCAACGGCGAGCTGGTGTTGAGTCTGGAACGGATGAATCGCGTGCTGGATTTCAATGCGGTCGATCGCACGCTGACGGTGGAAGCGGGCGTCATCCTGCAAAACGTGCAGGAAGCGGCGCGCACTCACGGCATGATTTATCCGGTCGATTTCGCCGCTCGCGGCTCGTGCTCGATCGGTGGAAATATCGCCACCAACGCCGGTGGTATCCGGGTGATCCGCTATGGCAATACGCGCGAGTGGATCGCCGCGCTCACGGTGGTCACCGGCAGTGGCGAGCTGCTGGCACTCAATCGCGGCCTGATCAAGAACTCCAGCGGCTACGATTTCCGCCAGCTGATGATCGGCTCGGAAGGCACCCTGGGGATCGTGGTCGAAGCTACGCTGAAGCTCACCGATCCACCGCCGCCGTCACAGGTGATGTTGCTGGCGCTGCCCGACATGGATGCGTTGATGAAGGTGTTCGCGCTGTTCCAGTCTGGGCTGGCGTTGCAGGCATTCGAGTTTTTCACCGATCACGCCTTGCATCACGTGCTTGCTCACGGTGCGCAAAAAGCCATTGACGGCGACTATCCGTACTACGTGGTGACCGAGTTCGATGCTGCGGACGAGGCAGCGCAGGAAGCGGCACTGGCCGCGTTCGAGCAAGCAATGGAGCAGGGTTGGGTGAGTGACGGTGTGATCGCTCAGAGCGAGGCCCAGGCTGCAGCGCTGTGGCGATTGCGCGAAGGCATCACCGAAAGCCTGGCGCCGCGCAAGCCTTACAAGAACGACGTGTCGGTGCGGATCAGTGCGGTGCCGGCGTTCCTGCACGAGATGCAGGCATTGCTGGCGCGCGAGTATCCGCAGGCCGAGGTGATCTGGTTTGGACATATCGGTGATGGCAACCTGCACATCAACGTGCTGCGGCCGGAGCATATCGATGAGAAAGCGTTCATTGCCCAGTGCGAGCACGTGACCCGATTGCTGGCCGCTACGCTGCAGCGCTACGGCGGCAGCATTTCGGCCGAGCACGGCATCGGCCTGGTCAAGCGGGCGTATCTGGAAAGTACCCGCAGTCTTGCGGAAATTGCCCTGATGCGAGGCGTGCGCGAGGTGTTCGACCCGCGCGGCCTGCTCAATCCCGGGAAACTGTTCATCGCCGAAGCGGGATAGAAGCTGCAAACCCGCGTGCTAGCCTTGAGCGCTTGTCCGTTCGCCTCTGAGGAGCCGTCATGTCGTCGCCACTGCGTTCGCTTTATCCCCAGATCGAGTCATTCGACAGCGGGTTTCTGCAGGTTTCTCCGTTGCACACGCTCTATTACGAGCAAAGCGGCAACCCAAACGGAAAGCCGGTGGTCTTCCTGCATGGTGGTCCCGGCGGCGGCACCAATCCGAAATGCCGACAATTCTTCGACCCTGCGGTCTATCGCATCGTGCTGTTCGACCAGCGCGGGTGCGGCCGCTCGACCCCGCATGCCGAGCTGACTGACAACACCACCTGGGATCTGGTCGCCGACATCGAGCGGGTGCGCGAGCATCTGGCCATCGACCGCTGGCAGGTGTTTGGCGGATCGTGGGGTTCCACCCTGGCGCTGGCCTACGCGCAGACGCATCCCGACAAGGTGACCGAACTGGTCCTGCGCGGCATTTTCATGTTGCGTCGTTGCGAACTGGAGTGGTTCTACCAGCAAGGCTGCGACATGCTTTACCCGGATGCGTGGGAGACCTACATCAGCGCCATTCCCGAAGCCGAACGTGGCGACCTGATGAGTGCGTACCATCGCCGACTGACCAGCGATGATCGCAAGACACGCATTGATGCGGCGCGAGCCTGGTCGGTATGGGAGGGCGCCACCAGTTTTCTGT
>JALYXN010000065.1 GCA_030947085.1 Pseudomonadota bacterium
AAGATGGCGGTGACTGGGTCATCAACGGCGCCAAGATGTGGATCACCAACGGTAACCTGGCGCACATCGCGATCGTGTGGGCGCAGACCGATGACGGCATCCAGGGCTTCGTGGTGCCAACCGACACAGCCGGCTTCAAGGCGCAGGAAATCCACAAGAAAATGAGCCTGCGTGCATCGGTCACCAGCGCGTTGTTCTTCGACGACGTGCGCGTCCCCGACAGCGCGCGCCTGCCGAACGTGAAAGGCCTCAAGGGCCCGCTTGGCTGCCTCACCCAGGCCCGCTACGGCATCACCTGGGGGCCGATCGGCGCGGCCCAGGCGTGCCTCATGGAAGTGCTCGACTACACCGGCGAACGCATCCTGTTTGACCGTCCGCTGGCGTCCAACCAGGCGGTGCAGTTGAAACTCGCCGACATGGCCCGGAGGATCACCAGCGCGCAGCTGCTGTCGCTGCAACTCGGTCGCCTGAAGGACGCGGGCAAGATGCAGCCGACCCAGGTCTCGCTGGCGAAGTGGAACAACTGCCGGATGGCGATCGATATTGCCCGCCAGTGTCGCGACATCCTGGGCGGTGCGGGCATCACGACCGAGCACGGTGCGATTCGCCATGCGCTGAACCTCGAGTCGGTGATCACCTATGAGGGCACCGAGACCGTTCACGAACTGGTGGTCGGGCGTGAACTGACCGGCATCAACGCATTCTGAACAAGGCACCGCGTCGATGGCATCCGATTTGCCGCGCATCGAGACCCAACGGCTGATTCTCCGTCCCCCACAAGCGGAGGATTTCGATGCCTATGCAGCGAACATGGCGGATGCCGAAGCGGCCCGGTTTATTGGTGGGCAGCAGCCGCGAGCTGTGGCATGGCGCGGATTTCTTTCCATCGCGGGGGCGTGGATGATCCAGGGCTTCTCGATGTTTTCGGTGATCGAGAAAGCCAGCGGGCGGTGGGTTGGTCGGTCAGGTCCCTGGCATCCAGAGGGATGGCCTGGTACCGAGGTTGGCTGGGCGTTGTGCCGATCGGCGTGGGGCAAGGGCTATGCCTGTGAGGGCGCCGTAGCGGCGATCGACTGGGCCTTCGATCAGCTGGACTGGAACGAGGTGATCCACTCGATCGCGCCGGACAACGTGGCGTCCCAGGCGTTGGCTCGGCGACTTGGATCCAGCTGCCGCGGCTCCGGCCAACTGCCGCCGCCGTACGAGGATTCGCCGGTTGAGATCTGGGGCCAGACCCGCGAGCAGTGGCGCCAGCGGCGGGCGTCCCGGTGATTTTGACATCAAGCAAAGCCGTGGCTTTGTGCACCACGCTAGCCGCGGTCGTGCCTGTTCTGCAGCGATCCTGCCATGACCGCTGGGTGGTCATCGGCAGCGCTGCGGCGCGGCTGGCAGGTGCCGCTGTGACGGTGGCGGATATTGATGTACTGACCAGCGAGGGTGATGCCGCGCGTCTGCTGCATCGCTGGGCATCCCATCGGCATCACGATCACGTGCCGGCCGACAGTCATCGGTTTCGCTCCCTCTTCGCCCGGTTCAACTTTTCTCCCTTGCCGGTGGAAATCATGGGCGGCCTTGAGTTCTCGTGCGCCGAACGATGGGAATCGGTGACGATCAGACATACGATGCTGGTGGATGTTGACGGTATCCACGTCCGCATACCCACGCTGGATGAGCAGATACGTTTGCTGAATAATTTTGGTCGCCCGAAAGACATGGCCCGAGCCATGGCGTTGAGGTCTTTGCATCAGGAGCGGTTGTGATCACGATCTATGGCATGCGCACTTCCGGCAACTGCTACAAGCTGCAGTTGCTGCTGGATCAACTGGGTCGGGACTATCGCTGGGTAGACGTGGACAGCGCCCACGGCGAGACGCGCACCGACGCATTTCTGGCCAGGAACCCTAACGGCAAGATACCGCTGCTGGAACTGGACGATGGTCGACGGCTGGCCGAATCCAACGCCATTCTCTGCTACCTCGCGGAAGAGACGCCCCTGCTTTCGAACGACAGCTGGCTGCGCGCGCAGACGCTGCAATGGCTGTTTTTCGAGCAATACAGCCACGAGCCTTTCATCGCCGTGGCCCGTTTCATCTGCCGGTTCCTGCCGCGCGATCATCCGCGTCGATCCGAGCTGCCGGCGCTGCACCAGCGCGGTATGCGAACACTGGCGGTGATGGAGCAACATCTGGCAGCGAACGACTGGTTCGTTGGCGGCGCATACGGTGTGGCCGACATCGCCCTGTATGCGTATACGCACTGCGCTGGCGAAGGCGGTTTCGACCTGTCGACGTTCCCGAATATCGGCGCATGGCTGGGTCGGGCGCAGGCTCAGCCTGGTCACAGTCCGATGCAGCATTAACTTTCGTTGTAGGAGCCCACCCTGTGGGCGATGCCTTCGACAAGCATCGCCCACGGGGTAGGCCCCTACCCAAAACATTTCATCACGTTGCCGATAATTGCCATGTCCATTCCGTTTGCCATCAGTGCTCGACACAAGGGATTCAATCGTGCCGAGGTCGTCGATCAGAATTTCGTCGAGTTCGTGCAGCTGTGGCAGGGGGAGGTCGATGTCCCACCGCAGGATGATGAGCCGGTGCTGCCGGGTAGTGCGCTGGACGCGCGCAGCTTTCGCGAGTTGCTTGAGTCACAACTGATTTCGCGTCACCTGGATCTGATGGCGCGCGTACTGCGCGTGCAAAACAAAGTTTTCTACACCATCGGCTCCAGCGGTCACGAAGGCAACGCGATGGTGGCGCGGCTGACCCGTCACACCGATCCGGCGTTTCTGCACTATCGTTCGGGCGGGTTCATGGCCGAACGCTTCCGCAAGATACCGGGCATGGATCCGGTGCTGGATTCGGCGCTCAGCTTTGCTGCCAGCAAGGATGACCCGGCCTCTGGCGGCCGGCACAAGGTGTGGGGCAGCAAGCCGTTGTGGGTTTTGCCGCAGACCTCGACGATCGCCTCGCATCTGCCCAAGGCGCTGGGTACCGCTGTCGCCATCGAGCAGGCGCGACGCATCGGACACGGGTTGCCGATTCCGGATGACAGCATCACGATCTGCTCCTTCGGTGATGCCTCCAGCAACCATGCCACGGCCCAGACCGCTTTCAATACCGCGGCCTGGACGGCGTATCAAAAACTGCCGGCGCCGGTGCTGTTCGTGTGCGAAGACAACGGCATTGGCATCTCGGTCAAGACGCCCAGCGGCTGGATTGCCCAGAACTATCAGCATCGCGCCAACCTGGATTATTTCTTCGCCGATGGCCTCGATCTGGCCGAAGGCTACGCCCAGGTGCAGCGTGCAGTGGAACATTGCCGCCGCACCCGGCGACCGACGTTTCTGCACCTGAAAACCACGCGGGTGATGGGTCACGCCGGTACCGATTTCGAGATCGAATGGCGCTCGATCGACGAGTTGTTCGCGGTCGAGTCGACCGATCCGCTGCTGCGCTCGGCCGGCATCGCACTGGAGTCGGGCCTGTACGCGAAGGACGAGCTGCTCAATCTTTACGAAGCCACCCGCAGATCCTGTTTTGCGGCCGCCGAGGATGCGGCTTCCCGGCATCAGCTGACGTCGCTGGAGGATGTGATGCGGCCGATGGCGCCGTATACACCCGCCGCGGTGAAGTCCGAAGCCGAGCGCAACGACTATGCCGAAAAGCGCCTTGCCGTCTTTGGCGGCGAGGCGAAACTGCCGGAAAAGCTGCCGCCGCGGCATCTGGCCATCCAGATCAACCAGGCCTTGCACGACCTGCTGGCGAAGTATCCGCAGGCATTGCTGTTCGGTGAGGACGTGGCGCAGAAAGGTGGCGTCTATACCGTCACCAAGGGTCTCAACAAGGCCTTCAGGGCCAGCCGGGTGTTCAATACGCTGCTGGACGAAACCATGATTCTGGGTCTGGCCCAGGGGTACGCGAACATGGGCATGCTGCCGATACCGGAGATCCAGTATCTGGCGTACTTTCACAACGCCTGCGATCAAATCCGCGGCGAGGCGGCATCGCTGCAGTTTTTCTCAAACGACCAATATCGCAATCCGATGGTGATGCGGGTAGCGGCGCTGGGCTACCAGAAGGGCTTCGGCGGCCACTTTCACAACGACAATTCAATCACTGCGCTGCGTGACATTCCCGGCCTGGTCGTGGGTTGTCCCAGTCGTGGTGACGATGCGGCGATGATGCTGCGCACGTTGATGGCACTGGCCCAGGTCGATGGCCGGGTCTGTGCCTTTCTCGAGCCGATCGCGTTGTACATGACCAAGGACTTGTACGAGCCGGGTGACGGGCAGTGGCAGTTCGACTATCCCGCGCCGAATCGCGCCATGACGTTGGGAGAGGGACGCGTTTACAACGAGGCGGCCACCGATCTGGTCATCTTTACCTTCGGCAACGGGGTGCCGATGGCGCTGCGTTCCGCGCGCGCCATCGAGAAGGCGCAGGACTGGCAGGTGCGCGTGGTGGACCTGCGCTGGCTGGCGCCGCTGAACGACGCGTTTATCGCGACACAGGCGAGCTCCGCCCGTCGCATCCTGGTGCTGGATGAGGGGCGCAAGAGTGCCGGAGTGGGCGAGGGCGTGATCACGGCGATCGTCGAGGGTGGCTATGGCGCCAT
>JALYXN010000073.1 GCA_030947085.1 Pseudomonadota bacterium
ACGCCGGCCTTGCCGTCAACATGACCCAGAAGATGGCTCTGAAGGTAGGTTTTCAGGTGCGTCACAATAGCGACGTGAAGTACGGGGTGAAGAGGACCGACACGCTGACCACTACCAACCTGGTCTACAGCTTCTAAGCCGAAACGCCCGCGCAGACGAATCGGCCCGGCCGCGAAAGCGTTACCGGGCCTGCTTCTTTCCGATCAGGCAAATCGCCTTCTAAAGCCCGAGCATGTCGCCGGCGCCTTGCGCCAGCAGCATGGCTGCCACTTCACGACCTAGCGCCGATGCCTGGTCAGCATGTCCGCTGGCTTCGGCACGCAGCAGGCGCCCGCTGCTCGCATCGCCCACCATGCCTTGCAGATACAGGCCGTGTTCTACCCGCACACACCATGCCGCCACCGGCACGGTACAACTGCCGCCGAGGGCGCGATTCATGGCGCGTTCGGCGCTGATGGTCAGCCGCGTCTCGGCATCTTCCAGCGCGGCCAGCAAGGCCAGCACCCCGTCATCGCCGTCGCGAGCCTCGATCGCGATCGCCGCCTGACCCGGCGCGGGCAGCCAGTCCGGCGCGGTCAGCCGTGAGCGGATACGCGATGCCAGACCCAGCCGATCCAGGCCGGCGCAGGCCAGCACGATGGCGTCGTAACCGCCCGCGTCCAGTTTGCCCAGGCGGGTGCCGACGTTGCCGCGCAGGTCCAGCAGTCGCAGGTCAGGTCGCAGCGCACGCAGTTGGGCCTGGCGTCGCAAGGAGGAGGTGCCGACCCCCGCACCTTCGGGCAGGGCGGCCAGATCCGCGTAATCGTTGCTGACGAACGCATCGGCCGCATCCGCCCGCGGCAGGATCGAGGCCAGCGAAAAGCCCGGCTCCATTTCGGCCGGCACGTCCTTCAGCGAATGCACCGCCAGATCGGCGCGACCTTCCATCATCGCCACCTCCAGCTCTTTCAGAAACAGACCCTTGCCGCCAACGGACGCCAGTGGGCGATCCAGTATCTCGTCGCCGCGGGTGCTCAGCGGCACCAGCTCGACCGTCAACCCGGGATGCGCCGCGCGCAGCAGCGCGGCGACATGCTCTGCCTGCCACAGCGCAAGCGCGCTCTTGCGGGTGGCAATACGCAGGGTGGAAGGGCTCATGGGAACTCCGCAGCATTCGACAAGGTCCCATTGTCGCGTAGTTCCCCGCGCCGATGCAGCGACATATCGGCGCAACGAAGTGCGATGGCACCGGCAGCCGGCTACGATGTCCAACAACTTACGGGAGTTTCATCATGCAAAGCGGCAACCCGGCACTGAACAAGAACACCTTCCTCGATGCCGCCAGCGGCAGCGTGGTTTCGCATGGCGACGATGTGATGACCGTCAACGGCACGGTCAACAAGACCGCCGTGCTGCTGGTGCTGGTGGTGATCGGCGCCATGTTCAGCTGGAGCAAATACGCCGGTCCGCAGAGTGTCGGCGCGTTGATGCCACTGATCATGGGCGGCGCCATCGGCGGTTTCGTACTGGCCCTGATCACCATCTTCAAGAAAACCTGGGCACCCTATACCGCGCCTTTGTACGCCGTGGCGGAGGGCCTGTTCATCGGCGCGCTGTCGGCGATCTTCGATGCACGCTATCCAGGCATCGTATTGCAGGCGGTCGGGCTCACGTTCGGCATCATGGCGGCGCTGCTGATCGCCTATCGCAGCGGTCTGATTCGCGCCACCGAAAAGTTCAAGCTCGGTATCGCCGCGGCCACCGGCGGCGTGTTCCTTCTCTACATGGCCAACATGGTGATGGGCTTCTTCGGCCACTCGATGGGTTTCATCAATGGCAGCAGCGGCTTGGGCATTGGCTTCAGCGCGGTGGTGGTGGTGATCGCGGCGCTAAACCTGATCCTTGATTTCGACATGATCGAGCAGGGAGCCAATGCTCGCGCACCGAAATACATGGAGTGGTACGGCGCTTTTGCGCTGGTCGTCACTTTGGTATGGCTGTATCTGGAACTGCTGCGCCTGCTGTCGAAGCTGCAATCGCGCAACTGAGTCCCTGCGGCCGGCTCGGCGCCGGAACGCAGGCCGCAGCAAAGAAAAAGGCGCGAATCATCGCGCCTTTTTCTTGTCCGGACCAACGCCATGCGATCACGCCGGCAGAGCGGGCTCCGGCGGGGGCAGGCGGGCGTCATCGGTCG
>JALYXN010000094.1 GCA_030947085.1 Pseudomonadota bacterium
GTCGGCCGCGTCGATGATGAAACGGGTGAATGCTTTCTGACCGGGCAAACCGGCCAAGTCGCCGCGCAGGGCTTCCAGTGTCATTGATGTACGCGCCAGGCGATTACCGTTGGAGTACACGGCGCGAGCCAGCGCCAGCAGTTCTGGCGGGGTTCCCGGTTCGCTGCGCATGCGTTCGATGGATGCCTGCGCATTCGTTCGCGCGCGACGTGCGGCCGTGCGCGCGCTGTCCGGAGGGGTCGAGCCGTCCGGCGGCGCCAGCGCCCTCAGATAACTGGCATAAGCATCGATCATGTCGGCCAGTGCCGAACGCGCATGGGCGCGCTCCCAGGTGGGCCAGACCACATACGCCAGCAGCGCCAGGCCGCAGCCGAAAATCGTATTGATCACGCGATCAAGTACGGCGGCGCCGGGATCGACGCCTTCGAACGAAAGCAGGATGACCACGGTACCGGTCAGCGCCGCGACCGCGAAACCGTAGTGCGCCGTCGCCAGATAGCGAAAACCCATGCACAACAGCGCCATCAGCGCGAGATGCGCCCACGGTTCGTTCGGTGTGATGTGCAGCAGCACGGTGGTCAGCAACAGCCCGAGCACCGTGCCGAGAACCCGCAGTACGCCGAAGTTGAAGGTGGCGGCAAAGTCGGAGCGCAACACGATGGCCGCAGTCATGGGCAGCCAGTAACCGTGTGGCAACTGCAGCATGCGGGATATCCACAATGCCACGCTGAGGCAAATCGCCATGCGCAGTGCATGCCGGAACGCCACGGAGTGGGGCGTGAGGTTGGCGCGCAAGGTAGCGATGGCGGAACGACCACGCAGCAGTTTGGGGATTGTGGCCTCGGCCTCACTGGCGCGCAATTCGCCTCGACTGCCGGCCCAGTCTGCATTGCGTACGGCGGCGGCCAACTGGCCAATCAGGGCATGCAGATGGCTGGTCAGTCCCTCGCCGGGGTGATCGTCGGGCAGGGCGTGCTCACTGGCACGGAGATCGTCCAGCGCCAGTGCGGCTTTCCTCGGGGGATCGCCGTGCTCCAGTGCATGAGCGATGGCGGCAAGCACGCGTGCGGCGTCGTTCCGAAAAATGACATGTAGGGTCGGGGCAGGGCTAATGCGCAACTCGTTCATGGCGATCAGCTCGAGACGAATACGCTCGGCCAGTTCCAGCAGCACCCCGAAGGCCTCCATCGCACGCCCCTGGGCGCGGTGCCGACCCTGCAAGGTCTGCTGCAAGGCGTTCATGGCTTCGGTCAATGCGGGCGCATCGTCGTCGCGTGGCTGCTCTTTGGCCAGCACCGCCAGTCCCGCGTACACGGTGGCAAGAGCGGTTCGCTCCGGCCAGTAACGCTGCAGGGGCCAGGCTGCCAGCGAGAAGGTCGTGAGCAGGATGCCACCGGAGAAAATCAGCGCCGCGTTCTCGATCGCCGGGATCAGCGTGGTTGGCGTCGATGCGGTGATCACCAGCAGAATCATGCTGGTCATGCCGACCCGTGCGGTATCCGTGCCGAACACCACCAGCAGTCCGCCGAAAAATCCGAAAAGCGTCGTGGCCAGCAGCACCGGCAACAGCGAGCCACCAATAAGAAAGCCAAGCAGGGACGCCAGCGCCGCCGCCAGTGAGGCCAGGATCAATTGACCCATACGTTGACGGTAAGGCCCGGGCTGATCGGAGAACATCGTATTGAGCGCGCCGGCCGCCACACCCAGGCCGATTTGCGGATAACCGCAAGCCAGACCGATGCCCAGGGGAAGAATGACTGCGGCAGTATTTCTCACCACGACGCGCACAGGGACGTCGGGCCGCTTGATGGCGGTCAGGCTTTCAATGACGTGGGTGCGAAACGAATAGCCGCTGGAAGGCATGGAGCAGGCAGGGGAGAAGTGGAAAGCGAGTATGGCAAAACCGCCAGCTTCCCACCTTTCCTTTAACCGGTAGCGTTCAGGCGCGGCCGGCGAACTCGCCGGTGAGCGTGTTGACCCAGATCTTCTCGTCGTTGCTGATGTATTCGGGAACCTGTACTTCGATGCCGGTGTTGAGTTTGGCCGGCTTGTTGCGCTTGGTGGCGCTGGATCCCTTCATCTCCGGCGCGGTATCGACCACCACCAGGGTCACGCTGGTGGGTACCAGCAGACCCACGGGGACATCGTCGATAACCTGCACGAAATAGCCCTCGAAATCCTCGACAATGTAGCCGGCGTTGTCACCGACCAGTTCCGGCGACAACAGGTACTGGGTGTAATCCTCCGCATCCATGAAAACGAAGGCGTCGCCGTCCATGTACGAAAAATTCGCCGCACGGCGGACCAGATCCATTTCCCTCAGGTCGTCGTCGGCGCGCAGGCTGAGGTCGAACTTGCGACCGCCGGGAATCGAATACAGGGTGAAGCGATACGTGACGTTGCCGCCGCGCGCGCTGGGCGAGCTGCGTTCGATGTCGCGCACCTGATAGACAGTGCCATCGTGCTCGACCACGTTGCCTTTCTTGACGTCGGAAGCTTTCATAAGTGAGAAGTGAGTTCGGAGGAGCGAGGAGTGAGTGGAGAGGAGTGAGGAGTGAGAGAGAAGCAGGGGCAGAGCAAAGCGAGCTTTCTCTCACTCCTCACTCCTCTGAACTCACTTCTCGTTACTTAGGCTGTAGCCGCACGGCGCCGTCAAGGCGAATCGTTTCGCCGTTGATGTAGCGATTGCCGAGAATGAAGGCGACCGTGTCGGCATACTCGTCCGGCTGGCCCAGGCGCGAGGGGAACGGGATCGAGGCGGACAGCGACTGCTGTACCGCTTCGGGCATGCCGTCGACCATCGGGGTCCAGAAGATGCCTGGGGCAATGGTGACCACGCGGATGCCGAAGCGGGCCAGCTCCCGTGCCATCGGCAAGGTCATGCCGACCACGCCGCCCTTGGACGCCGCATAGGCCGCCTGGCCGATCTGACCCTCATAGGCGGCCACGCTGGCGGTGTTGATGATCACGCCGCGCTCGCCATCTTCACCGCTGTCGTTGTTCTGCATTAGGGCGGCAGCGGCCTTGGCAACATTGAAGCTACCGACCAAGTTGACCATGACGGTGCCGGAGAAGTTGGCCAGCGGCATTGGGCCTTCCTTCCCCAGCACGCGGCCGGCACCAAGGATGCCGGCGCAGTTGATCAGTACATTCAGTCCGCCCATGGCGTGATGCGCGGCGGCAGCGTTGGTGGCCACGCCGTCCTCGGAAGTGACGTCGGTACGGAAAAAACGCGCGGCGTCGCCCAGTTCCTCGCTGGCGCCATGCCCCATTTTCTCGTTGACATCGAACAGTGTCACCTGGCCGCCGTGGGCCACGAAGTGTCGCGCGACGGCGTGTCCGAGACCGGAGGCGCCGCCGGTGATGATGGCCTTGACCTGACTGAGTTGCATGGCTTGTCCTGCAAAGTGGATCCGACCGCACATGGTAGCCGACGATCCGGCGAGTCAGCGATCGCAGCGTTCGTTCATGATTCATGCCATTGAATTGGCTGCCTTTTAAATGGCGTTGACCCAATAGGAGGCGGACCGTGCCAAAGCTTCATCTAGCGTACAACCGGGAGGCGCGAATCTAGGCGCCTGTCCAGCGAGGGTCGGTAGCCGCCGCTTTCGATCCGGGAATCCGCAAACAATTTTGACAAGGAGCGCCTCATGAAAACGTGTGTGAGCTTGTTGATCGCCGCGGCGATCATCGGCTTGTCGGCCGGGCCGGTGGTGGCGCAGTCCCGCGATCCAGGTCAGGACGATCATGGTCGCTCACACCAGCAACAGGACAGGCATCAAGGGAAACATCATGGCAAATATGGCCGTCGCGACGACCTGCACTTCCCCGGCATGCATGATCGCGGCATCCACGAAGGCTGGTACAAGCGTGGCGGGCACATGCCGGAGGAATTTCGTAGCGGGCGTTACGAGGTAAATGACTGGCACGCAGAGCATTTGCGGCAGCCACCACGTGGTTATCGCTGGATACGCAGCGACAATGGCGATTTCCTGCTGGTGGCCGTGACAACCGGTTTGATCACGGACCTGCTGTTGCATCATTGACGCGCAAAGACTACGAGCCTGGGCGACGGGGTTTTTGAATACGAAAATCAGCCAAGCACACGACGCGCATCGGCAGACGCGAGCCATTGCGGAAAGGGCATTACCGGCGCGGGAGGCGTGGCCGGAGGTTGCAGCGATTTTTGCCACACACCGACATCCCACCACTGGCCCAGCTTGTAGCCGCACTGGCGCCACACGCCTGCAGCTGCAAAGCCCATCGCCTCGTGCATGGCCACGCTTACGCTGCCGGGCAGCGTGATAACGCCCACCGCCTGATTGAGGCCCTGCAATCGCATGACTTCCAGCAGCGCGCCGTAAAGCGTGCGGGCGATGCCGCGGCGCTGGCTGTCGTCGCGCACGTAGATCGAGGTTTCAGCGATCCAGTCGTAGGCAGCGCGTTCACGGAATCGCCCGGCATAGGCGTAGGCAAGAATCTCGCCAGCGTCCTCCCAGACCAGCCAGGGATAATGTTGCAGTCGTGCACGCACGCGTTCGCCCATCGCCTCGACGCCTGGCAGCACGGTTTCAAACGTGGACACGCCATCCAGGACGGAAGGCGCGTAGATATCGTGGATCGCTTTGGCGTCCTCATAGCGGGCAGGGCGAATCATCGGTGCAGGTTATTCAGCATTTGAGGAGTCCGTAGCTTGCTTTCGACCAGCCGGGCCACCGTGTCGGCGAGGCGCTTCTGGCGGGTGGTGGCAGTTTTCGCCTCGTTGATCCAGTCACAGATCGCGGATGAAGTAGCGGTCGCAGCCATGATGGCCGGTGCCACCCATCGCGTGGCGTAGCGCGGTGAATCCGCTGCGCTTGTACAGCATTTGCGCCCCATCCATGCCGGTCAGCGTTTCC
>JALYXN010000145.1 GCA_030947085.1 Pseudomonadota bacterium
GGACACATGGCACGGGAAAAACGGGCAACGAGCCTTCAGGGAGTCGAGGTCTTCCGGCCTTGCGCGACCGTGGTCGTGGCGGGAGGAAAATCGAGAATGTTTTGCTGAAACGCCGCGACCGGACGCAGCGCAAGAGCAAGCAAACAGTTGCCTGGGGCTCCCAACGGGTGAACCTTTCAGCCCCGCGTGCGCCGCCATCGCGATAGTTCTCGTTCTTGATCCCGGTCGTCAACATGTATTCCCCTGTGCGACTTGTTCAGCCGCGCCCTGTATCCAGACCGCTCCCCAAAACATCGGCGGCGGCATGGTGAAACTCAGCGTTCATTCCAATTGCTCATCGAGCGGTATCGTTCACCCTTGTGGCGTAGAGAGACTCATTGAAGCTCTGCGCGACAAATTTCACTCGGAGCGACGCTAGAAAAAAGTATAAGCGTTGCTTCTTGCAAAGGACGTAGGGACGCAGCTACAAAAGCAGTTTGATGTGGTTCTCTTCGTGTAAGAAAAACCCTGCAGAAGACTTTTCGTTACCGGGTCTGTATCTGGATACTTTGCGATGGCTTTGAATATCCCCATCGAATACAAGAGCTCCAGACCTGTTTCGCCGCCTTAAACGGACCGCCTAACCATTGATGTCGAAAGGTTTCCACCGGCAGTCATAACTCATGACATCGAAGCGGCGAGGGCGCTTCGCGTGTTGCGGGTTTTTGGCAAGCCATCGTTGATCAGCTTGCGCTGCTTGGCTGCGGTGACGAATGCGGCGTCGCCGTGGGACGCGCTTTCGCGGTAGCGCAATTCAACGAAGACGATGGTGTGGTGGTCGAGCATGACCAGATCGATTTCGCCGTGGCGGGTAGTGTAGTTGCGGGTCAGAAGTTTGAGGCCGACGCGTTCGAGCTGTGCCCAGACCCGCAGTTCAAAGAAGTCGCCGGCGGCGCGCGTCGGTAGTAGGTGGCAGAGTGCTCGCGCGGGGTGTCGTCGTTCGCAAGCGTTGCGCTAGTGTCTGGCGGGGTCCGGAGGGGATGTCGTCCATTTGCCGGCTGCCGAAGGGTGGCCGGGCCAGGTCGTTCCAGAATTGCGCCGGGTCAACACGCGGCGTACGCGATCGAACCGGTCGGCGGCGAGCGGCCCGCTGGCGCCCGGGCACGTTGCTGCCCGGATGGGCGCAGAGCCAGTCGAGGTGGCACCAGGTTCCATGCGTTCATGCCGAAGAGGCGCATCGACTTCACTCAACGCCTTGAATGCTCCATTTGGTCGCCCTCGGGTTGCGAATCACCCTGATGTCTTTGTTGGTCTCCAAGCGTACCTGCCATGCCCGATCCGTTACAGTAATAATCACCTCTCAGTATGGGTGCAGCGCAAAAGACATCAGCAGGACACGGAACACAGTTATCTGAGTAGCGCCCCATCCGGACAAAAAAAGGCCCGGGAAATGCATCCCGGGCCTTTCGTTTTCCGGCGACTGATGAGAGTCGCCGGACATCGAAGCGAAAGCTTACTTCGCTTCTTTCTCCATCAGCTTGTCGACCATGCTGGTCGGCACTTCTTCGTAATGATCGAAGATCATGCTGAAGTTGCCGCGACCGCTGGTGGCCGAGCGCAGGAAGTTGATGTAGCCAAACATCTCGGACAGCGGTACGAAGCCCTGCACGAAGGCCGACGTACCCTTCTGACCCTGGTCACTGATGGTGCCGCGACGACGGTTGATGTCGCCGATGACGTCGCCCAGATAGGCCGACTCGGTCACCACTTCCAGCGCCATGATCGGCTCCAGCAGCTTCGGCTTGGACAACCTCTGGGCTTCACGGAAGCAGGCGCGGGCGGCAATTTCGAAGGCCAGTGCGGAAGAGTCGACGTCATGGTACTTGCCGTCGATCAGGCGGGCCTTGAAATCCAGTACTTCGTAACCGGCGATCTGGCCCTGACGCGACTCGACCTGGATCGCGTGCTGGACGGCCGGAATGTATTCACGCGGTACGCGGCCACCGACGACTTCGTCGGAGAACACCACGCCACTGCCGTTCTCGCCCGGCTCGAAGATCATGTTCACTTCGGCGAACTGACCTGAGCCGCCGGACTGCTTCTTGTGCGTATAGGTGTGATCGACGGTCTTGCCGAACGCTTCACGGAAGCTGACCTTGGGCTTGCCCATGTTGGCCTCGACACCCAGTTCGGTACGCATGCGATCCAGGGTGATTTCCAGATGCAGCTCGCCCATGCCCTTGAGCACGGTCTGACCGGTTTCCTGATCGACTTCCATCTTCAGCGACGGATCCGCCTTGACCATCTTGTAGAGCGCGGTGGACATCTTGTCGACATCGCCACGGGTCTTCGGCTCGACCGACACGCTGATCACGGGATCAGGAAAGCGCATGCGTTCGAGCAGGGCCGGCTGGGCGGGGTCGGACAGCGAGTCACCGGTCTCGGTTTCCTTCATCGAGACGAAGGCACAGATGTCACCGGCGCGAACCTCGTCGATTTCCTTGGTGGCATTGGCCTGCACTTCCACGATGCGACCCACGCGCTCTTTCTTGCCGCGGGTGACGTTCATCAGGGTATCGCCCTTCTTGATCACGCCCGAATAGACGCGGCAGAAGGTCAACGTGCCGAACTGGTCGTTGATGACCTTGAACGCCAACGCACGCGCGGGTGCATCGTCGGTGACTTCCTGCTCGCCGATGATCTTGCCGTCCTCGTCCACTATCGAGATGCCGCCGTTCTCGCCCGGATAGGGCATGTAATCGACCACCGCGTCGAGCAACTGCTGCACACCTTTGTTCTTGTACGACGAGCCGCACAGCACCGGGACCAGCATGCCGGTGACGCAGCCTTTGCGGATGCACTTCTTCAGCATCTCCGGATCATGCTCTCCGGTTTCGAGCAGACGCACGAAGGCGTCGTCGTCCATCGCCAATGCGGTTTCCAGCATGTCCTGACGCAGCTGGGGCAACCGGTCGATCCAGTCGTTGTCGACGGTGGAGCCGAAGTTGAGGCGTTTCCTCGCCTCCTCGAACGAGACCGTCTCCCACTTGCTGTCCTTGTCGTCGGAGGCCCAGATGTAGGCCACGTTGGCGACCAGGTCGGCCATGCCACAGAACTCGTCGCTGCTGCCGAGCGGAATCTGGCACAGCAGGGCCGGCGCGCCGAGACGATCGCGGATGCCCTTCAGGCAATGAGCGAAGTCAGCGCCCATGCGGTCCATCTTGTTGATGTAGCACATGCGCGGCACGTTGTACTGGTCGGCCAGGCGCCAGTTGGTCTCGGTCTGCGGCTCCACGCCGGCCACGCCGTCAAACACCACCACGGCACCGTCGAGCACGCGCAGGGAACGGTTGACCTCGATGGTGAAGTCAACGTGTCCCGGGGTGTCGATCACGTTGATCTGGTGGTTCCTCCACTCGGTGGAAACAGCGGCGGACTGAATGGTGATGCCGCGCTTCTTCTCCTGCTCCATGTAATCGGTGGTGGTGGAGCCTTTGCCGTCCTTGGTGTCATGGACGTCGATGATCTGATGCTTTTTGCCGGTGTAATACAGCACACGCTCGGTGGTCGTGGTCTTGCCGGCATCGATATGCGCAATGATGCCGATGTTGCGAAAGAGATTGATGGGTTTCTGTCTGGCCATGACCTGAGGTTCCGAAATGTCGAGCGTGGTGAATGGAAAGGTGGATGGGTCAGCGGGGCCCAAAGCCCGGTGCCGACGCGACGATCCGAAGGATGCGCGGGCGCCGAAACCGGTCCGGAGCGCGCATCCTCGAGGAGCGGCGAGGATATAACCGCTGATTTTAGCGCGATTTGGGGTCGAACTTGGTATATCTGCGACCGATCGCCGGAAACGCCCTGTCTGCCTCGATATTTGCCGCCAACATCAGCGCCGTCCGGGCAGTCTGGTGGCGAATGGTGGCTGATTTTCCCGGCACGGGCCGCAAGAAATCTACCCAGGGCAGGGGCTTCCCAGCAGATCTTCGTAAAAAGCACCGAACGGTTCGGTCGGATGGGCAATTTGGATCTCCAGAATCCACAGCCCGCTCGACGGTGATCGCTCAAGTTTTCCCAAGTCTCCGCCCTTGTGGATCGAGTGCGGGAAATCGCTGACCCGGTGGCCCTTGATCGCATGATTGAGCCGCCACCCCATCGACTCGGCCCGTTCGCCGGCAAAGGCGTATAGCGCCTCGCCGCTCAGTCCTTTCGATCGCCAGCTGTCGGCAACCTCCCGAAACAGCTGCCGTGCAGCGTCGGCGCACGCCTGGCGCTCCGGGGCGTGGCCGACCACGAAGGTATCGCCGACATCCCCCTCGTGGCCGTCGAAGACCAAACCGAGGTCAATGAAATAGCTGTCGTTTTCGCCAAGCCGCAGCGCGGGGTTGGACTTCTGGCGATAGGTCTTGGTGGTATTGGCGCCGATGCGGATCAGCACCGGATGCCATATCCGCTCGACGCCCAGTTGCCGGAATACATCGGCGGCCTCCCGCTTGGCTTCTTCCTCGCTGATGCCCGGATGCATGCGCTGGCGGATACCTTCCAGGGCGGCCCAAGTCCTTTCGCGGGACTGCGCCATCAGGTACGGATCGAAGCGTCGGCCGACGGCTTCGCGAGAGCTGGGGTGGGAGGTACGGTTCATGGTGCTTCCGGACTCAGGAAACCAGCATCAGGGCCAGACCGATCGCCGCCGGAAGCGCCTGGAACAGCAGAATCTTCCGCGCGGCGGCAAATCCCCCGAACAGGCCGGCGACCAGTACGCAGCTGAGAAAAAATATCTTCACGCCGAAGCCTTCGCTACCGAGATACAGACCCCAGACCAGCC
>JALYXN010000160.1 GCA_030947085.1 Pseudomonadota bacterium
GCTGATCTCGCCGGTATTGGCCACGTGCACGCGCTCCCCATCAAGCCATGCGCCGCGCCCCTTACTGGCCCACATGGTTTCTCCGAAGATCGGCGCACTGGACACGCCCACGACGAGTTGGTCGCCATCCATCAGTGCGATCTGGGTGGAGAAGAAGGGCGTGCGGCGAACAAAACTCTTGGTGCCGTCGAGCGGATCCACCAGCCACATCAATCCGCCGCGCTCACCTTCCAGGCCGAATTCCTCGCCGTAGATGGACGCCTGTGGCAGCGCCGCCTGCAGGATTCGGCGGATCGCCGTTTCCGCTTCGCGATCGGCCACGGTGACGGGCGTGGCATCCGCCTTCAACTCGATCTCCACCCCACGTTTCCAGTAGTACTTGATGATCTCCGCTGCCGCCGCGGCGGCGTCGCGGGCGGCAGCGAGCGCTGTCTGAGTGATGTCGGTCATGGTTGTTTCGCCTTTGGTTTTACCGCTGACGAAGGCAGCGTCGCCGCCAACCCGCCGCGTTGCTGAATGTGTACGCGGCCATCGGCAGACACCGGCCCCAGCGTCGCCAGCCATCGATCCAGCTTTGGATCAGTCTGTCGGCTGGACAAGGTCGCGTCCAGTCGCCAACCCAGCGGGCTCAGCTGCAGCTCGCCAGCGGCAGCCAATGGACCGTTGCCCGTATCGTGAATTTGCGCCTGGACGACACCGCCTTGCGACTGCGCCTGCAAAGCAAGCGTGCCCAGAGCGACGTCGCCGTCTTGCGTATGCATGACCGCCTGTTGCCACTGCGCCTGCAACTGCAGTTCCATCGGCCAGCCTCCCTGCAGCAAAGCGTGGCTGATGCTGACCTGCAAGTCGCCACGCGGCTGGCCGAGCGGCGACACGGCAGGAAGACCCAGACTGCCAAGATCAGTCCGCATCGTGACATCCCGCACATCAATCAGCGGCTCGGACGGTTTGCTGACGATGCCGGAGAAGGTCAGTGACGGACCATCGAAGCTCAAATGGAGTCGGCCCTGGCCCAGCAACGCGCGGCGCGAGAGCTGCCACTGAAGCTTTCCCAGGGTTTGTCCGTCCGCAGCCACGACCTGATCGGAACGGCCTTGCCACACCGTGCCGTGGACCTGCTGCAACTGCAGCCCGTGCAACTTCGTCTCGATCCATGGGGTCGCCCAGCGTGCGGGCAGAAACCACAGCACCAAGCCCAAAGCCAGCAGCAACACGCCGAGGCCGAGAAGGTATTTTTGCAAAGACTTCAAGCGTCAATTCCCGGAAGAATGCAGGTGCCGACTTGAGGGCGTGCGGCACAAGCCCGATGATAGCCCGATGAGTCGAACCGAAATGAGCAACGCCGCGCTGGCCGCCCGCGATCTGAAACACGTCTGGCACCCTTGCACCCAGATGCATGACCACGAAACCATACCGATGGTGCCGATCGTCCGCGGTGACGGCGCATGGCTGATCGACGCGGAGGGCAAGCGCTATCTGGACGGCATCAGTTCGTGGTGGGTGAATCTGTTCGGCCACGCCAATCCGCGTATTGCCGCGGCCCTGGCCGACCAGGCGGGGAAACTTGAGCACGCGATTTTCGCGGGATTCACCCATCCGCCAGCGATCAAACTGGCCGAAGAACTGGTACGCGTCACACCCGCCGGGCTCGATCGCGTTTTCTACGCCGACAACGGCTCGTCGGCGATCGAAGTGGCGCTGAAGATGAGCTTCCACTACTGGCTCAATCGCGGCCATGGCGAAAAGACCCGCTTCATCGCGCTCAGCGGCAGTTATCACGGCGAGACGCTGGGTGCGTTGTCGATCAGCGACGTGGCGCTGTATCGCAAGACCTATGCCCCGCTGCTGCTGACGCCGTTCCTTGCGCCTTCCCCTGACAGCTACGACGCCGAGCCGGGCGAAACGCCGTCGGACGTTGCCGCGCGGCGACTGGGTGAGTTGCGTAGCCTGCTGGAGCGCCACGCGCACCAGACCTGTGCGGTGATCGTCGAACCGCTGGTCCAGTGTGCTGGCGGCATGCGCATGTACCACCCGGATTATCTGGTCGGCCTGCGCGCGCTCTGCGACGAGTACTCGGTCCATTTCATCGCCGACGAAATCGCGGTCGGCTTCGGTCGCACCGGCACCCTGTTCGCCTGCGAACAGGCGGATGTGTCGCCCGATTTCCTGTGCCTGTCGAAAGGACTGACCGCCGGCTTCATGGCGCTGTCGGCGGTACTGACCACCGAGGATGTCTACCAGGCCTTCTACGCTGAATACAACGCCGGCAAGGCCTTCCTGCACTCGCACAGCTACACCGGCAACCCGCTGGCGTGCCGCGTGGCACTGGAGACCCTGGCGATATTTCGCGACGAGCCGGTACTTGAACGCAATCGCCAGCTGGCAGCGCATCTGGCTCAGCGGCTGGCTCCACTGCGCGACCACCCGCATGTGGCCGACGTGCGCCAAACCGGCATGATCGCCGCGATCGAGCTGGTCGCCGACAAGGCCAGCCGCAAGCCCTACCCAGCCAGCGAACGACGCGGACTGCAGGTCTACCTGCATGGGCTGGCGAACGGCGTCCTGTTGCGACCGCTGGGCAACGTGGTGTATTTCATGCCGCCGTATGTGGTCACCAC
>JALYXN010000190.1 GCA_030947085.1 Pseudomonadota bacterium
GGCATACGAATCGTCGGCAGCGTCCGCGGTTCTTTACATGGCGTGGAAACCGTAGGGTGCCCACCAGGGCAAGCGGCGTGCACACGCGCTAGTGACTAGCCCCGATTGCGGATCGCCACTCGTCACCTAACCTCATCTCGACCGCGTCGGCACCTCGGCGTTCTCGGACCAGCGCCCAATGGCCAGACGTTTTCTTCAACTCATCAAACCCATCCAATTCATGAACGGATTCAGCTCCACCTACTTCAAGCTCGGCCTGACAGCCGCAGCAGTTGCATCGCTGGTCGCTTGCGGCGGCAACAACGACAGTAACAATGCGGTCGAGGAAGCGCGCCCCCAGGACGCTCGTACGTTCGTGCCGCCGACCGCGACGACGTTCCCGGCGCTCGGCGGCAGCACAGTCGTCACCGACCGATGGGCCGGTGTTCTGAACGGGTCGGGTTACCAGATTGAAGTTCCGGCGACCTGGAACGGCAAGCTCGTCATGTGGGCCCACGGCTACGCCGGCACCGGCGCCAACCTGTCGCCGAACAGCATCCCGATCATGCGCCGCTACCTTCTCGACAATGGCTACGCCTGGGCGTCGTCGAGCTACAGCAAGAACTACTACGACGCCCGCGTCGGCGTCGAAGACACCAACCTCCTGGCCTTGAACTTCAATGCCATCGCTGCTGCCAAAGGACGCACGCTGGCATCCCCAAGCAAGATCTTCATCAGTGGCATTTCGATGGGAGGCCACATCACCGCTGCGGCCATCGAGGCCGAAGCGGCACAGACCGCCGTGAACAAGGTGAAGTACGCGGGTGCGGTGCCGATGTGTGGCGTGGTCGGCGACACTGAGCTTTTCAACTACTTTGCGGGCTATCAGGTCGTGGCGCAACAATTGGCCGGGTTTCCCATCACGTCGTTCCCGACCACCGATTTCGCGACCCTGGCCCCGGTCATCAAGTCGGCGCTGTGGACCACTTTTCCGACCGGCACGACCCCTGGCGTGACCAATTCGCAGGGCGACAAACTGAAGAACGCGGTACGGTACCTGAGTGGCGGGCCGCGGCCCTTCTTCGAGGAAGGCTTCGCCAACTCCTCCAATCAAAACAATATCTTCTCGTCGCTGGGCGGGGACGGCACCATCAGCGGCATCCTGACTCAAAACGTGCTCGACACGACGCAGCTGGTTTACAAGATCGACGCGTCGTCAGCAACGACGACGGCGCTCGATACCTCGTTCAACGCCAGCGCCTTCAAGATCAAGCCTACGGCGGACGCAAATCGCCTGCGGAGCGACGGCCTGCGCTGGATTCCGGTGGTCAATGGCGACATCAGCGTCCCGGTCGTGACGATCCACACATTGGGGGACCTGTTCGTGCCGTTCAGGATGGAGCAGGTCTACGCCAGCCGCACGAAAGCGAAGCTCACCGACAAATGGCTGGTCCAGCGCGCCATCCGCGACGTCGGCCATTGCGCGTTCACCGCTGCTGAAGGAACGGCAGCGTTTGACGCCATGATCAAGTGGGAAGCAGGTGGCCCGAAGCCGGCCGGAGATGACGTGCTGACCCCGGCGGTGATCGCGGATCCCAAGTACGGCTGCACTTTCACCGACAACACGCCAAGCGCTGAAGATTTCACAGCACCAGCGACCCGGGCCGCTTACCAGGCGAAGTACCCGGCATGTTCTTAGTGAGGCGAACGAGCTGACCCTAGAGGTGTGCCACGCCTGATTGCGAGGTGCGCTTAGTGAAGGTCACGCCCGACCCGGGGGAGTGGCCCCACCCGCAGCGCCGACCTCGAAGGCGGTCTGACGGCTCCAACCCGACGACGAACGACAACCGGCTCCGGCCGGTTGTTTTTTGGGCGGCCGGGCTCTTTCGTTATGGATGGGCAGCGCTGATCGAGTCAACGCTTGACGCAGATCAAATCTGCGCAAGTGTGACGGCCTTACAGTCCAGCGACGCCTCTGCATTTCGATCAGCGGCAATCCGAGGAGACGGTCATGCCCCAGCTGAGCCCGCGTTGGAAGAAGCTCTTG
>JALYXN010000280.1 GCA_030947085.1 Pseudomonadota bacterium
TCAAAACTAACCTTTTTGCAAGGTAGAACAAGTTATAAAGTAACGTTAGCAGCGCCGGTTATGGGCGTTCATCGATCATTTTGTTGTTTCCGTTGGAGCTGCCCGTGTCGAATGCATTGATCCCACCATCCCCATTGCGGCAGCGATTTCGGCCGCTGGTGTGGTTGGCCATCGTCTTCCTGGCAATCACGTTCGCCACCCGGGTGGTGCTGCTGATCATGTCCGGTCACGAGGTGGCGCATACGCCATCGAACCTGCTCTACGCGTTCGGCGTGGGGTTGGGTTTTGATCTGATCACGTTCGTCTATTTTGCGTGGCCGATGGTGCTGTTCCTGTGGCTGGTACCGACCCGGCCCGGACGGCTGGCGGGATGGCTGCGCTGGCTGCTGTATGCAGCCGGGATGGTGCTGCTGTGCGCGATGGCCATGGGCACGTTGCACCTGATGTACCACGCGGGTTTCAAGGTGCTGTGGCCGCTGCTGGTGCCGTTGCTGTTCGTGCTGCCACTGGCCGCGTTCACCTATACCTCGCGCGCGGGCCAGTGGGTGCTATACGGGTTCGCCCTGCTGCTGCTTTACGGGCTGCTGTTTGTCGCGGCCTCCGAGCTGGTGTTCTGGAACGAGTTCAGCGTGCGCTTCAACTTTATCGCGGTGGACTATCTGGTCTACACCAACGAGGTGATCGGCAACATCCAGGAGTCGTATCCGATCGGCAAATGGCTGGCCTTGCTGGTGCTGCTGGCACTGGTAATCTTCGCCCTGGGCCGCCGCGGTCTGCGCGCTCGCGACGACGGCAGCACATTTTGGCAACGCAGCAAGGTCGTGCTGCTGTGGCTGGTGCTGACGGTCATTTCGGCAGCAACCATCAACGGCGGCAACAAGGACCACACCAGCAACAACTACGTCAACGAGTTGGCTGGCAACGGCATCTATCAGTTTTTCAACGCCTTCCGCAGCAGTCACCTGGACTACGACAAGTTCTATCGCACCCTGCCTGACGACCAGGCATTCCGCCTGGTGCGCCAGATGCTGCAGACACCCGACGCCACCTACGTCAACAACAACCCGCGCGACCTCACGCGCGAGATTCGCAACGTTGGCCCGGAGCAGCATCTCAACGTGGTGCTGATCAGTGTCGAAAGCCTCTCCGGCGATTATCTGGGCACGTTCGGCAATAAGCAGCACCTGACGCCATATCTCGATTCGCTGGTGCAGAAAAGCCTGTTCTTCGACAACCTGTACGCCAACGGCACCCGCACTGTGCGGGGGCTCGAGGCGTTGGCGCTGTCGGTACCGCCCACGCCCGGCGATTCGTTGCTGAAGGAGAAGCACAACGAGAACCTGTTCTCGCTGGCGGACATCTTCAACGACCGCGGCTACCAGTCGGATTTCGTCTACGGCGGTTACGGCGAGTTCGACAACATGAACGATTTCTTCAGTCACAACGGCTACCGCGCCGTCGATCGGCGCGATATTCCCAAGACCGCCACCATCCACAGCGAGAATGTCTGGGGCGTGGCGGACGAGGATCTGTACACGCTGGCGCTGAAGCAGATGGACGAAAGTCACGCGCAGGGCAAGCCGTTCTTCCTGCACATCATGACCACCTCGAACCACCGCCCGTACACCTTTCCCGAAGGACGCGTGAAGCAGGCCGAGCACACCCGCGGCGGCGCGCTGGCGTATACCGACTGGTCGATCGAGGACTTCATCAAGCGCGCCCGCGAGAAGCCGTACTTCGACAACACCGTGTTCGTGATCACCGCTGATCACTGCGCTGCCAGTGCGGGCAAGACCAGCGTGCCAGTCAACCGTTATCACATCCCGCTGTGGATCTACGCACCGGCGCACATCAAGCCGCAACGCGTGGAACGCCTGATGGGCCAGGTCGATATCCCGCCGACCCTGCTGGGCCTGCTGCACTTCAGCTACCGCTCGCGCTTCTTCGGCTACGACCTGTTCAAGCTGCAACCGGGCCGCGAGCGTGCGTTTCCCGCCACCTACGAGAAGCTCGGCTACCTGCACAACGATGTGCTGACGGTGCTGGAGACGCAGCGCAAGCTGGAGCAGATGAAACCGGACTACGCCACTGGCGACGCCACCCCGATCACACCGGTGGATCAGACCCAGGTCGATCAGGCCATCGCCTATTACCAGGTGACCAGCGAACTGTTCAAGCGCGGCGAGCTGGTTCGACGCCCTGCCGATGCCACCCCGGTTACCGCACTGCCCGCGCCCACGTCAGCTCCGGCACCGGCCACGTCCGTGGCGCCACCGGCGACGGCAAGCAGCTCGGCGATACCGTGACCGTCGCGCGCCGGCTGCCGTCGCATAAGGGTGGCAGCCGCATCGGCGTGAATCAGAGGCGGCGCCCCTGATCGGCCGACAACAATTCGGCGGGCAGCGGCAAGCTGTCAATGCCGCGGGCCAGCAGCATCGCCTGGAACCGCTCGCCCATCTGGTCGGGCAGCATCAGTCGCTTCACCTGCTGCGCCAGCTGGTAC
>JALYXN010000204.1 GCA_030947085.1 Pseudomonadota bacterium
GCCAGATGTCGCCGACGCCGAACACGAACCAGCCGGCCTGGATCAGCCAGAACAGCAGCGGTGCCTTCTCGCTATACGGTTCGCCGTTGAAATGCGGCACCAGCCAGTGGCCGTGAGTCCACATGTCCCACGCTACCGCCAGGGTGCGGGTCGAATACAGCGGCATGGGCCCATGCGAGAAGATCGCCAGCAAGGCGACCACGCCCCATAGCGGCAGCCAAGGCCACATGGCGCGCAGATGTTCGGAACGGCTGTAGCGACTCGACGGCACGGGCAGACTCTTTTTAGCGGAAACGGGATTCTAGCGTGGGCGCCATGACGGCGAGTCTCGCAGCCTGCGTGATGCTGATTGGCCGGTTGCGAATTTCTCTCCAGGGATCATGTTTTCGCCGCTTCGTCCCTGCGGGCGCCAGGCGGAGGCAATGCCAAATCACCTGGTCTCCCATTGACCCGCGAAGCCCGATCTGCTGTCACCTGGCGCTACCCCAGTAGCCAATGCGGCGACGCAACTTCAGCTTGCGCCACCAGTTCCCCGGCTTGCGGCGTCGATTGCGACCGCCAGCGGTGACAAAAGCATCGATGGCATCGAGCACCCGTTCACTGGAGCGGCCGTCGCGGTAGGGATGTATGGCATCGGCATACGCGCGAATCGCCTGCAGCAGTTCCGGTGGGCGTGCCAGTGCGCGCTGGATGGCCGGTTCGAACTGCGCCGGGTCATCGATATCGATCAGCTGCGGTCCCGGCCGGCGATTCTTGAACGTCACCACCGGCTTGCCGGTGAGCAGGAACTCGTTCAGCGCCGAGGAGGTGTCCGAGCACATGAGGTCGACCTGCGGGAACAGCTCGAGAATGTTGTCGTTCTGGGCAAAGCGCAGGTGCTCGTTCTGCAGCGCCTGGTAGCGCTTGCGGGTCTCCGGATTCATTTTGGGATGAAAGGTCACGATCCAGCGCCAGCGGCCATCGCGCGACAGCCGTTTCACCTCGTCGTACAGAGTCTCCGCAGCGCTCCAGGACGGGGAGAACGTGGAGTGATAGAGAATCACCGGCGGCTTGCGCACGGCTGGCAGCGCGCCGGCAATCTCGCGCATGAAGGGATCGATCTTGGGCCAGCCGGTTTCGGTCACCGCGAAATGGCCGAGCTGGTCCGCCAGCGCCTGGAACTGTGCGGTGTCGCGCGGGCCGGTGGTGCAGTACAGATCGAAGAATCCGCGGATATAGATGTGGCGGGGCTTGCCGGCGTCGAAGCCGTGAAATACCTCGACCTTCACGCCGGGAAAGAAATGCGGCAGGTGATTGCCGGGCGTCAGCACCGCCAGCGGCTTCCACGCGCGCACTTCGCGCACCGTCAGCAGGCGTTCGTCGTCACGCAGATCCTCAGCACCGGGACCGTCGAAAAACCATGCGGTTTCGTCGCCACGAGCACGGATGGCGTCCTGCAGCGGTCGAAGAATCGCCAGTGCGTAGCGCTCGGAGCCGTACAGGAGGTAACGCTTGCCAGTCATTTCAACGATCAATCTGGTGGCGGGTCAGGACGTCGGCAGCGCGCTTCACCGAATCGGGGTTGTTGACCATTTCGTAGTAGCGCATGCGCTTGTAGATCGCGTAACTGGCGGCGGTGTGGGCGATCATGAAGCCGCGCCAGCCATCGAGGAAGGCCAAGCGAACGATGTAATCCTTGATGAAGGCCAGCGCAAATACCAGCGGCGCCTGCCACATCCGCACCGGCTTGCCCTTCTCCAGCCAATCGCGACACTTGAGTTCAGCGTAGCGCAGGACCTTCAGCTGCTTGTGCGCCAGGGTGGGATTGTTGGCATGGTTGAACGCGGCCTGCAGCGTGGGCGCGCTGCCCTCGAAACGCAGCGATTCGTGCACCCGCGCGTCGCTCCAGCGGGCACGACCACGGTGATACAGCCGCGCCAGTCGCTCGCCCACCGAGGGGCGATACCAGCGCATCGGCGCGCCCATGTAGATCGTGCTTCGACGCAGGTAGGCCGCCGCCACCGTGCTGGCCATCAGCGCAGGAAGCCGCTGCTGCAGCTCCGCGGCCAGTTCGGAGCTCAGGTACTCGTCAGCGTCCAGCACCAGGATCCAGTCGTGGCTGCATTGGGTGGTGGCAAAATTGCGTTGCGCGCCAAAGCCGAGCCAATCCTGATGAATCACCTTCGCACCATGGGCCTGCGCGATGGCGATGGTGGCGTCATCACTGCCCGAGTCGACAACGATTTTCTCAGAGGCAAACGGCACGCTGTCCAGACAGCGCGCGATGGCGTCCGCCTCGTTGTGGGTAATGACGGCGAGGGAAATGGGTAGCGTGGGCATCCGCAGATTCTAGCTGTCAATGAAAAAAACCCGTAACGGGTCTGTCCGTGGTTCATGCAGTCGGCGCAATTTCAGGCAGGAAGCTTCATCATTCGGCATGACGAACGGCACTGACGGCGTCTTGCCGACGTGATCGGGTCGCTGACTAGCTCCTGGAGAAGGCACATTCGAGACACGCGGATGGAACTGGCGCCGGTGCAAGAGCACTCTGGAAAACGCGCAAGGAAGAACCGCTTGGATCCGACTAACACAATGATATTCAACAGCAAAGAAGTTTGGCGTCATGTCGTGGCCGCGGGTCTTCTGTGGCTGATGGTAGGTATGGTCACCTTGCCAGCAGGGGTCGCATTGAATCCGGGAAAGCTGTATCAGGGCGTACTGATCGTGCTGCTTTATCTTCCCGCCTTTGGTCTGGCCCTGACGGGAAGAGCCGTGCTTTGGCGCGCGCTGCTTTCACTGGCGACATTTCGCGTATTTCTTTTGTTGCTCGGCTGGGCGGCGATCACGCTTTTCTGGTCGCCGGTGAATCACCCCGGTGACGAGGTGGCGCGACTGCTCAGTATCCTGGCCTTTGTTCTGGGCTGGCAGTTGTGGACCGGCGGTGACGATCAGCGCGCACAGCGACTGCTTTGGCTTGGGGGCATGGGCATGGCGGTGGCTGCGGCCGGCTATGCGGTGCTCTATCTGCTGCAGCCACCGGATGACGGTCGTATCGTGGCGGATGGTGTAACGGCAACCGCCAACTACGCCGCCGCCGTCATGGGCGCCTCGCTGCTGTGGTTGTATCAGCTACCCGTGCGCGGGCGATCGAGGACACTGTCTCGTTTGTGCGCGATGCTGGCTTTGCTGGCCTTCATCGGCATGACCCAGACGCGCAGCGTCTGGCTTGCCATCGCCATGTGCCTCTTGCTTGCACCGCTTTGGGATCGGCGCCGACGTGCGTGGCCGATATCAGGCGCGGTGCTGCTGCTGACCGTGGCCGCGATGTGGATATTTTCGTCGGTGCTGCTGGAGCGGGGAACGTCTCTGCGCCCCCAGCTTTTCATGCAGTCGTTGATTTTGATCGGCCAGCATCCCTGGCTTGGTCTTGGCCAGGGTGCGTCGTTCATCCTCAGCGTGGCGGGCGAAGGCTATACGCACAGTCATAACGTACTGACCCAGACCGCCATCCAACTGGGCTTGCCCGGTCTGATTCTGGCCGTGAGTGTCTGGTTGATGGTCGGCTGGCAGGCCTGGCGCCATCGCCACACGCTGCCCGGTCGCCTGCTTTTTTCCATGTGGGTGTACGCCAGCGTGGTATTGCAGTTCGACATGCCGCAGCTGCTGGACAGCCCGCGACCGAGCTGGTTGCTGTTCTGGCTGCCGTTCGCCATGGCGGTGCAGATGGGCATGCATGACGGCACTTCGCCGGCTATTTCCCAACCGCTTGCTGGGACTGGAGAGCGACCGCCTCTACACTGTCGCGATCGCGTCTAAACGCGTCTTTTGGAATGCCGATGAGCAAGGTTCTGGTTACCGGTGGTGCAGGTTTTTTGGGTTCACACCTGTGCGATCGACTGGTACAGGATGGTCACGACACCTTGTGCGCCGACAATTTCTTCACTGGTGACAAGCGAAACCTCGATCAGCTTCGAAGCCACCCCCGCTTCGAACTGTTGCGCCACGACATCACGTTTCCGCTGTACGTCGAAGTCGATCGCATCTTCAATCTGGCCTGTCCGGCGTCGCCGATTCACTATCAGCACGATCCCGTGCAGACCACCAAGACGTCGGTGCATGGTTCGATCAACATGCTTGGCCTGGCCAAGCGGGTAGGTGCGCGGATCTTGCAGGCGTCGACCAGCGAGGTGTATGGCGACCCCGAGGTACATCCGCAAACCGAAGACTATTGGGGCCGGGTCAACCCGATCGGCATCCGCAGCTGTTATGACGAGGGCAAGCGCTGCGCCGAAACGTTATTTTTCGATTACTACCGGCAGCACGCGCTGGACATCAAGGTCGTGCGCATCTTCAACACCTACGGCCCACGGATGCAGCCCAACGACGGCCGCGTGGTCAGCAACTTCATCGTGCAGGCGTTGCGCGGCGAAGACATCACGATTTACGGCGATGGCAGTCAGACCCGCAGCTTTTGCTACGTCGATGACATGATCGAGGCCCTGGTGGGGATGATGGACAGCGCCGGAGGCTTCACCGGTCCGGTCAACGTCGGCAATCCGGTCGAACACACGATGATTGAACTGGCGGAAAAAGTGCTGCAGCTGGTGGGGGGTAAATCCAAGGTGATCCACAAGCCATTGCCCGCCGATGATCCGCGTCAGCGCCAGCCGGATATCTCCGTGGCACGGAAGGAACTGGGTTGGGAGCCGCGGGTCAATCTTGACGATGGTCTGGGCGAGACGATCCGGTATTTTCGACAGTTGCTGGACGCCTGACCATGGGTGAACCCACAACGTTTTCGGTGGTCGTGGCCTGCTACAACTATCGCGACTTCGTGGTCGAGGCGATCGACAGTGCGCTGGGCCAAACGCGCGCTCCGGTCGAGGTGGTCGTCGTGGACGACGGTTCCACCGACGGTTCCGGTGCACTGTTGCAGGAACGCTACGCTGGCGATCCGCGAGTCAAGCTGCTTTGTGTCGGCAATGGCGGGCAGTTGTCGGCGTTTCAGCGCGGGCTGGTTGAAACCCGCGGCGATGTGATCTGTTTTCTCGATGCCGATGATTGGTGGGACGCCAGCTACCTGACTGCCCTGGGAACGTTGTACGACACGCGTTCCGATGTCGATTTTGTGTTCTCCGACGTGTCCCTGGCGGGCAACGAGAGCGGACGGCAAGGGTATGCGGACCAGCCAATTGACCTCGGTTACACCGCGCTCAGCACCTGGGTGCACGCACGCTGGTATGGCGCGCCAACCTCCGCCTTGTCGCTACGCCGCGCGATGGCCGCTCGCGTGCTTGACCTGCCGGCGGACATGTTGCCCGAATGGCGCATCAGTGCCGACAATTGCCTGGTGTTCGGTGCCAGCGTGCTGGGCGCGCGCAAGTATTTTCTGCCAACCGCAGCCGTCAATTACCGCATTCACGGGCGCAATGGGTGGTGGCATGATCAGGCTCGAATGGGGGAGTTCCGGGCGATGTTTCGATCACGTAGCTTGATCAACCATTACGCCAGGCGTAGCGGTCTGGATGGGCTGTCACTGGATCTGGCCAAGCCGGAGTTTCTCTCGCGCACGAATCCTTCGTGGTCGGAAACCTGTCTTTACGCCGGCCTGGCGATGCGGGGGCAGGCACCTTGGTGGAAGCGCCTCGAGCGTGCGCAATCGATTCTTCGGCGCGGCCTGCGATATCGGCGTTCGCCCTGATGCGCGTTTCGCTGATCGTTCTGACCTACAACTGGCCCGAGGCGCTGGAAAAGGTATTGCACAGCATCGCGGCGCAACACTGTCAGCCTTTCGAGGTGCTGGTAGCCGACGATGGCTCGGGTCCGGACACGGCCCGGCTGGTGGCTGAGCAGGTCAGCCACTTTCCGGTGCCACTGCGCCATGTGTGGCAACAGGATCTGGGTTTTCGTGCAGCACGATGTCGAAACCGCGGCATCGCCGCCAGTCGCGGCGACTACATTGTGCTCGTCGACGGCGACATGGTCCTGCACCCGCACTTCGTCGCTGACCACGTCATGCTGGCCGCGCCCGGCTACTTTCTTCAGGGCGGCCGCCTGAAGGCGAGCAAGGCAGAGACGACGAGATTGCTCGCCGGCGGTGCGCCGCGGTTTGCTCCGTGGATGGATGGCGATTTCGAGGATTTCGACGGTACCCGTCGGTTGTACGCGTTCCGTCAACCGGGACTCGCGCGCTGGAAGGCGAAGGCCCACCGTGGTGGTCGGGTCATGAGCTGCAACATGAGCTGCTGGCGCGAGGATCTGCTGCGGGTCAACGGGTTCGATGAGCGCATGGAAGGTTACGGGGCCGAAGATCGCGAGCTGGCGGAGCGCCTGGAAAACAGCGGCCTGGTGCGCCGCCAACTCAAATGGGCAGCGCTGGCAGTGCACTTCTGGCACCGATCCCGCGCTCAACCTGACGTGGACGATCCCAGCTTGCCCAACAACAGGATCCTGGCCGACACCATCCACAGCGGTCGCGTGCGTAGTGATCTTGGCATCGACACTCACCATGAAATGTCCAGGGCTTCGGCTGAATTCGATCAAAGCCATGAACGTTGAGTTGGCCGACTCATGAAGTTGCTCTATACCAATTTCCACGACGGCGATGGTGGTGGTCACACCACGTACATCCGTACGCTTGCCGGTGCATTGGCAGGCAGGCATGAGGTGCATGTGGCGGCGCCCGCTGGCAGTAGGCTCGTTCGGGAGGCGCGATCACTCAAGGGCGTGCGTGTCTGGGAGCAGCCGTTTCCTAATGGTCTGAATCGACTGGCCGCACGGGCTCGCGCCAGGGCGCAGCTGAAAGATTGCCTGGTCGACGAAAAGTTCGACATTGTGCACGTCAATGGCTCGGCCGATCACCGGCTGGTGTTGAGTGTGGTGCGCCATTTGTCACGCAAACCACGAGTTGTGCTGACCAAGCACAATTCCAAGCCGATACGTGGGCTGGGACACTGGTGGCGAGCCCGCCACACCGATCAGGTGATTGCCGTATGCGATTACACGTATCGCGCGCTGTCGCAGACCGCCTACCGGCGGTGCGCGCTGGCCACCGTCCCCAATGGCATCGATACGCATTACTACGCGCCGCAGCGCGAGGTCGCCGATGGATCCTGGTATGCGAGTGGCGACTGGCGCAAACCCGATGCCTTGCTGTTGGGGAGTACGTCGGGCACGGCGGCTTACAAAGGGTGGATGGATCTGATCGAGGCCCTGGCGTTGTTGCCTGCGTCGCTGCGCGGGCAGATTCATTTGCTCATTGCGGGGCGACTTCCCGAGACATCCTTCCGCGAGCGGATCGCTGCGCTGAAGTTGACCGACCAGATCCACTTTGCCGGTCTGATGACCGACGTCAGGCCGGCTATCGCGGCCATGGATGTCGGCTTTGTGCTGTCGTGGGACGTGGAGACGATCTCGTTTGCGTGCCGGGAGATGATGGCGATGGGCAAACCGGTCGTGGTCACCGAATATGCCGGGCTGCCGGAGAACATCCGGCCTGGCCTGGACGGATGGTGCGTGCCGCCAAGGGACACGATGGCGATGGCGACCCTGCTGGAGCAGCTACTTGAACAGCGCGACGCATTGCCAGCCATGGGCCAGCAGGCACGGCGCCATGCCGAGCAGTCGTTCGGCTTGCAGCGCTTTGTCGATGGTACCGAAAGGGTCTATCGGGACCTGCTGCAGCACAATTGACGGTTCAGTCCTCGCTGTCATCCTGTGGGTTTGCGTCCGCTCCGGGCACACAGCCAGGCTTCACAGCTTTGAGGGTGAACATCCACCACTCGCGCCGATTGGCGTGGCCGACATGGATCGCCTGGTGTCGATCCACGCACGAGCCCATCGCCTCGTCGAGGCTGAAGACCCAGCGCTGTTCGGGTGCCTGCTGCAGCCAGGTGATGGCGTTGGCGTATTGTTGCGGCCACGGTTTAAGGAAGCCAAATTCGGTCACGGGTCCCTCGGCCATCAGCAAATTCTGTTCCTTCCAGGCGAGCAGGCCGATGGTCGCATCCGGGCCCGCGATGGTGCGGGAGTGCTGCATCACCTCAGACGCCGAGCGATCACCATTGAGCATCGGGTAGCCCCACAGGCCGTAAACCCCCCACAGCACGGCGGTGAACATCATCCAGCCCAGCGGTGCGTGGCGCACACGGGTCACCAGGGCCACCGCGAGACCGGCCACGCCGATGCTCAGAAACATCGACCAGATATGGGGACTCAGGCTGGCGTCGATTTTCTGTGACCACGCCGGGCGGGCGGTCATGGCCAGCACCGCGGCCATGGTCATGGCGCCGGCAAACAGGACGGTCAGTGCGCATATGGCCCGCCGAACACCGCGCAGCCGCAAGAGGCCGGGAAGCAGTGGAGCCAGCGCGAGGGCGGTAATTGGCAGGGCGGGCAGGATGTAGACGTCCCGCTTGCCCGGACTGATCGAGAAGAACAGCACCAGCAGCACGATCCAGCCCAGCGGCAGCAGGTAACGGGCGTCACGTCGCTTCAATCGCCGCCACCAGGCCGGTACGGCCCAAGGCAATAGCAATGATAGCGGCAACCAGTCGACCACGATGATGCCAAGAAAGTAGAACGGCGAGTGGATATGCCCGGTCGGTGTGGCGTAGCGATGCACGGTTTGGCCGAATAAAATGTTCTGCACATAGGCCGCGTGTTGTGGATCGCCGTCGGCGCGGGCGGTCAGCAGCATCGGAACAAGCCACGCCAGAATCGGCACGAGGAACATCAGCAAGCCACCGCTCCAGCGCCAACCCCCGCTCGGAAGCGCGAGGTGTCGCCATGGGCCGCGCCGGGCGACCAGGTAGGGAACCAGCATCAACAACGCCAGCACGCCGACGCCCTTGGTCGCCACGCCGACGCCGGCAAAGAAGCAGCCGGTCGCGAACCACCGCCATGACGGTCCCAGGAGCAGATGGCGCAGCAGACCGTAATTGGCCAGGGTGATCCAGCCCAGCAGCAACGGGTCGATCTGTGCGTTGCGCATCTGGTAGGTGAAGTGGATGGTGACCAGCAACGTAGCCGCAGCGAGCAAGGCGCTGCGGTGGTTCCACAGTCGGCGAGCCAGGTCGTAGGTCAGCGCCAGTGCGCCCAGCCCGGCGGCCAGCGAGGGCAGCAGAAAGGCCACCCGCCAGTTGCCGATCACCGTATAGGCGAGCGCCTGCAGCCACATGAAAACGGGCGGCTTATCCGGGTAGAGCTCATGCCCGCGATGCGGAAACAGCCACTGCCCGTGCTCGATCATGTGGCGCGCCACCAGCGCGAAACGGGGCTCATCCGATGGCCAGGGATCACGCAGCCCGATCCCCAGTCCGAGCACCAGCAACGCAAATACGCCAAACAGCACCAACTCCCAGGAGGCGCTGCGTAGCCAGAGCGGGCGTGCATCGGATAACGGCGTGCAGGACTTCACGGTGGAGATTCCGTCGGTAGGGTTTTTGGGAAGGCGGCGCGGCGGCTCGGCTAGATCAGCACAATGACGGAATCACATCCACGTCGGCAAGGCGGCTTGGGTCCATCGGGACTGGCTCAGGACCGCTTCTGCAATACGGCGTAATACATGCCGTCGAGGTCACCGTCGCCCGGAAGGATCTGCCAGCCCACGGCGGCGGCCTGCCCGGCCGGCAAGCGGAAGTCGATCGCGTGCGCGTCCGCCTGTGCGAGCAGTAACGCATTGATGATCGCTTCGTTTTCGGCGCGCAGCACCGAGCAGGTGATGTAAACCAGTCGCCCGCCCGGCGCCAGCAGCGGCCACAGGGCGCTAAGAATGCGTTGTTGCTGCTCGCGCATCCCGGCCATATCGCTTTCGCGACGGTGCAACCGAACATCGGGACGCCGGCGCATGACGCCGGTCGCCGAGCACGGCGCATCGATCAGGATGCGATCGAATGCGGGCCCTTTCCACCAGCCTTGCGGAGCCGCGGCGTCGCCGATCACCACCTTGGCGTTCAAGCGCAACCGCATCAGGTTCTGCTGGATGCGTTCGGCGCGCGACGGGTCCATTTCCAGCGCGGTGAGATCGATCGCGGCGCGTTCCAGCAAATGGCAGGCTTTTCCCCCTGGCGCCGCGCAGGCGTCGAGAACACGCATGCCATCGGCCAGGTCGGCCAGGTCGGCGGCCACTTGCGCCGCGCCATCCTGTACCGCGAACAGGCCATCCTCGAAACCCGGCATGCGGGTCACATCGGCACTGTGCGGCAGCACCAGCGCGTCGCTGAGCCACGAATGGATCTCGGCCGCATAACCGGCGGCGTGCAGCTGTTCCAGCAGCGCTTCGCGGTCGGTGCGTTGACGATTGACTCGCAGCATCAGCGGCGGCTCGCCGTTGTCCGCCGCCATCACGGCGTCGGCTTGTGCCGGCCAGTCGCGTTGCAGCGCCTCCACCAGCCACGCGGGGTGCGCGTAGCGTGTTTGCGGCTTGCTTTCGAGTCGGGCCAGGAGGGTTTCGCGCTCGCGCTGCCAACGTCGCAGCACTGCGTTCACCAGTCCGGCCAGTTGCGGTCGCTGCAGCGCACGCACGGCTTCCACGGTGGCCGCGACCGCGGCGTAATCCTGCAAGTGCAGAATCTCCAGTTGCACCAGCCCCAGCACCAGCAGGGCGTGGACGGCAGGATCCTTGTGGCGCAGTGATTTCTCCAGCAAGCCATCGACGGCCGGATCAAAGCGCAACCACCAGCGGGCGCCTTCGCTGAGCAGAGCCATCAGCAGGGCGCGATCGCGTGGATCGGCCAGCCGCGGCGCGTTGCGTTCCATCACATCGCGCAGGGAGGCGCCGCGCAAGGCGATTTCCGCCAGTCCCCTGGCCGCGAGGGCACGGGTATCGACCTTGCGTGAGCCAGGCTTCATCGCGCCGCCCGCAGTTCCGGACGGGCATTGAGGTAGTCGCGCGCCTCGATGCGTTTGCCACCCGGGCGTTGCATCGCCGTGATGCGTAACGCACCCACGCCGCAGGCCAGATCGATGCCCTCACCACTGACGCCGAGCAGGGTTGCCGGTGCCGCGTGATGGTCGATCTCGATCGCGCTGGCTGCCCATATCCGCAGCGACTCCCCCACGATGATGCCTTCGGCGACGGGCCATGGGTTGAAGGCGCGAACCTGGCGTTCCAGTTCGATCGCCGGGCGACTGAAATCCAGTTTGGCTTCGACCTTCTCGAGTTTTTTCGCGTAGGTGGCGCCCTGCTCCGGCTGCGGCGTGGCGACTGGCAAATCGCCAGTCATCGCACGTTTCAGGCCCTCCA
>JALYXN010000146.1 GCA_030947085.1 Pseudomonadota bacterium
GTTGAAGCCTGGCACCCATATCCTGCCCCACCGCGGCGTAACCAACACGCGACTGGTTACCCACTTGCCGCTTATCATTCCCCCGGATTGTGCATTACAAGTGGGCGGGGAAATCCACGCATGGCAAGAAGGCAAGTGTGTCACCTTCGAGGACACGTTCGAGCATGAAGACTGGAAGCGCAGCGAACAGACGCGGGTGGTGTTGATTCTGGACTGCTGGAACCCCGATCTCACCGAAGTCGAACAGGCCGCCGTGACCGATCTGGTAGAGGCGATCGGGGATTTCAACGATAGCTGCGAACTGCCACCGAGTTCCGGCTGAGCACCGGCTTCGTGGCGCCCGAAGCAAAGGGCAACCGGAGCCCACCGAAACTGGCGGTGTTCACGCGTTCGATAACCTGGCACGGGAGCCAGTAACCGCCGCTGGCCGGCACGTTGCCCAACAACGCCATCAGCGGAATAAAGGCCTGGCGCGCGGGCTCGACGCCACGGGCGAATCTGCTCGACCGCGTAAATATCGATGGCCGATCAGATCGAGGGCACACGGCGACAGCGGCCGATGCGCCATGCCAGTGCGGCCACACTGAACATCTCTGGGACTACCTGCGCAGCCGTGTCGAAGCGACGGCGGAACCCATTATGGGAGCGACTTCCGTCGCGACGCTCCCGCTATGAGGTCGAAATATCCATAGGCATGATGAACTCAGAAGTCTGCATCGTGTTCTTCGGCGGCGAGCCCCAGGGTGACGGCGCCCTCACCCACGTTGACCATGCCGGTGATACTCATCGGTGCTTCCATCAATGCCACGCCGTGTTCCTCGCATACCGCCCTCAGGCCGGCATAGCCAGGAAGTTTGCCCAGTACCGCCAGGTCGCCGCCGTAGCTGACGCAGACCAGGGGCACCAGCAAGCCGGCCTGGATGCGTTTTGAGGCATACCCGAACAACGCTTCTGCACCTTGCTCGAATCCGCGAACCTTGCCAACCGGGCCGGTTTCGCCACGGAAACAGCGCAGCAGCGGCTTGATGTCCAATGCCGAGCCGAGCATCGCGCTGAACAGACTGACGCTGCGATCGTTCTTTTTCTTGGCACGCGCGCGCAGGTAATAGAGGTCGCGAGGCAGCATGTACCCGTAACTGTGGTCAGCGATGTACAGCAGTCGTTCGCGTATCGCCGCTGGCGTGTTGCCGGCGGCGATCATCCGGCTGGCTTCGTAAACAGCGGGTGCCGCACCGGCGAAAATATTGCGGGTGTCGATCACGCGCATCATGAACGGGCCGGGGACATTGGCCTTGTCCCGCACCTGACGGTAATTTTTCAGAATGCCGAAGCTGGCGCGGTTGACGTGCTCGTTGATCGGGCTGCGCGTGGCCGTGATGGTCAAACAGAATACGCAATCCTGTTCGATGACCAGCTTTTCCAGAAACAGCTTCTGCACTTCCTCAACTGCACAAGGTTCAGTCTCCGCCTTATGGCTGCGGCTGCCTAGCCGCGTGTTGATGAAGCGGTCCATCTCGGCCGAGTCGCGGTTGTCCATGAAGGTCTCACGGTCGACCTTGACCGTAATCGGCATCACGGAGATGCTGTTCTTAAGCATAAACTCCCGCGAAAGATCGCAGGCTGCATCAATGGCCAGGCCCATTCGCATCAGTTTTATCCCCCGCATGAATGGCGGACCAAATTTAGCATACGGGCGGCTTAGCGGGTCTTCTCCAAAAACGACCTCATCTTGCGCTGCAGCGGGATAGCGCGTGGAAGGGTGGGCGCGCCAGCAATCCCGGGTTCCAATAATCTTTCCTCCTCCCGTGGGCGCGCGGCCGTCTGGGTCGTGACGCGAGTGTAGACGTCATGAAAAGCAAGCAGGAAGTCCCCTCGCTGCTTGCCGCGGCATACGCGTCATGTTCGTATACCCCGGGACAGTTTTGCGAGAATCTCCTGCTGAGCAGTGTCGGTCACCATGTGGAGCAGTTCTCGCGATGGCACCGGGTCGAGGTGCAGGGCCGCCATCGGGCGATGCGCGCGGCCAGATCTCACACACGCGACCACGCACGTTGCTGGAAAGCGGCAAGAGGCGGGCGCGGATCTGGGACGGAGCTAGTATGAGAACTCGTTGCGGAGCAATCAGGGGGACGGCAATCAAAGGCAACTGATGAGTCGCAGGTCAACGCGTGCCGGGGGTGCGGTACGGGGTTTGTTCAAGCCTGCATCAGATGGCGGGATCGGATACTGAAGTGTCCAAGCGTTAATGTAGCGAGGGCAATCAGATTTCGGAATCCCGCGGGGCGCCCCCCGCGCATACTTGTGGCAGATGGAAATCGCGCGCACGCTTTATCCATCGCACACGTGCCGGTCGATACCATGTTTCGACGCCTTTTCACCGTGGTCCTGCCGCTGTTGGCGGCACTACTGTTCACGACCGTGTTCGCGCAATCGTTCAGTCGGACACAAGTGGACATGCTGCGCACGTTGCGGCGGCTGCCCAACCCGCTGGCCCGGTACGAGTACCTGATTCGCGTCATCCCGCGGCTTTCTGGCAACGATCAGGGGTTGGCAGAGCAATTCCGCTCATTCGCACTGGCCGAACTTGGCGTCTACAACCAGGCCGTGCTGAGCTTTCCGCTCGTGAGCGAGCGGCCGCAAGGCCTGACTCTGCCGGATCGTGCCAGTTGGAAGGGCGTCGACGCGCTTGACGTCATCTTACGAATGGCTACTGACCGCCGCATCGTGATGATCAACGAGGCGCATCACAACGCACACACCCGGGAACTCACGCTGGCGCTGCTGCCACGGCTGCGCACGCTCGGTTTCGGCTACTTTGCCGCCGAGGCGCTCAGCAACGATGACCAAGGCTTGATGCAACGGGGATATCCCGTCCAGACCAGCGGCACCGAGTACTTGCAGGAACCCCTGTACGGCGAGATCGTGCGTGAGGCGATACGGCTGGGTTTCGTGATCGTGCCCTATGAGAGCGCCAGTAACGAACCGGGGGCACGCGATGCCGAACAGGCCGGAAACCTGTACCGGAAGGTGTTCGCGAAGGATCCGGCGGCGCGTCTTTTTGTGGACGCGGGCTATGCACATATTGACAAAGCCAGAGGGAGGCTCGGCGATGTCGAGCCGATGGCCATGCATCTGGCCAAGCTGACCGGATTCGAGCCGCTGTCCATCGACCAGACCCAGTTTCTCGAAACCGGTTACGACAGGACGGACGATTACCATCTGCTGAGCCACCGCTTCCCGGCCCGGTCGCCCGAAGTGCTGGTCGACCGTGTCAGCGGCAAGGCGTGGAGTGCACTGCCACAGCTGTACGACCTCAACGTCATCCTGCCGCCGGCGCTCAATGTAAAGACCTTCGGCGATGAGGTCACGAGCACGTTCGTTGGCGCGAGACTCAAAGACGTCAGTGACCCGGCCCGGCTCGTCACGGGTTCGCTCATCGCCTGGAACGAGATGCAGCGCCCGGGCTGGCTGAGCTTGGGCGGGCAGCGCCAACCCTGGGCAATCAGCACCGATCTTTGCCGAAGCCGGGTGCCTTGCGTGGTCGGCGCTCGTTACCTCGGTGAGCGCGACGCTGCCACCGCGGCCGACCGCTACGCGTTCATTCAACCCTACAGCCGCAGCACGCTTTACCTGTTCCCCGGCCGCTACCGGCTGCGCGCCTCGAATGCGGATGGCCGAACCTTGTCCGAGCGAATAATCGCGGTGACTGGACACTGAGGCGCCCATGGGCCCTGGCCGCGCTGATCCACTGCGGACTACGGCAGCGTCCAATTGAGTGGTCGGGTGCATCTGCCCCAGCGAGCGAACCCGTCGATCGTAATATATTGCGATTATCTCAAGTTAATTCGAATTGACAAGATTTATCCATTCCTCTCTTTGATAGTAACTATGAACTGGGATTAAATTAACTACGCATGACGTCATGCAAATTGTTGACTTTCCGTTATACGTGGCCTTAATTTGTCAAGAAAAGTTTGCCAAGGATGTCTTGCCGCAAAGGCACGCGTCGGTGCAGTGGCACGTGCGGCGGCGGTGAGCGTTAGGGTGGAGCGGGCGCTTCGGGTGGTGAAGCGCGAATTCGGTTATCGGAAGATGCACGCCAAGGGACTGTTCAAGCACAACCCGAGGTGATTAGCCTGTTCGCGCTGGAAGTTTTTGGTCGGTGCGGCGAACCTTGCTGGCGAACGCGGAGAAGGTCCGCCCGTAAGGTGGGAAGCCGACGTAACCTGTAGAAAAGTTGCTCCATCGCGGCAGCGATCCATCACTAGAACGATCCATTACCAGAACTGACCTTTATTTGCGTGGCAATCCCGAGTGCCTCACGGCCGTCCGGGCGTTCGTTTTGAGATCAATCAATTCAGATATCCATTGCTTTGGGATTATCGGATAAATGACACCGTTTAACCCTTGCGCTGGTGAATAGTGCGTGAAAGTTCGCGCCCAGGTTGGAAACACTATCCACTGCATATTGAATCTTGTCCCTTGGGGTATTTATTCCATGAACAGTAAAAAAATAACGCACATAACAAAAAGTGCTTACGCTCGTCACACCGCCATGGCTGTCGCCATTGCTGCCGGTTTGGGCCTTTCTGGGCACGTGTTGGCCCAGGCGACCACCGGCTCCGTGTTTGGTACGGCGCCGGTATCGGCCGGCGAAACGGTTCGAATCGTCAGCAACCAGACTGGCCTGACCCGCGAAGTAGCGGTCGGCAGCGATGGCCGCTATGGCGCCAACCAGTTGCAGGTGGGCGGCTACACCGTATCGCTGCTGCAGAACGGCAACGTGGTGGCTACGCGCGAGCATGTTCAGGTGAGCGTGGCTGGTGGCACGGCGGTGGCGTTTTCCGCTGCCGCGACCAGCAAGAACGCGCAGAGCCTCTCCGCCGTTACGGTTACCGCCAACTCGCTGCCTGCGATCGACGTGTCCTCCACCCGTCAGACCTCGGTGATCACTGCACAGCAATTGAAGACTCTGCCGCTGGCTCACAGCGCTGAGGCGATTGCACTGCTGGCCCCGGGCGTGAATCTGGGTGGTTCCACCCTCGGCAATGGTCCGAGCGGTACGCCGTTGGTTTCCATGGGCGGTAACAGCGTCGTGGAAAACGCCTATTACCTCAACGGTTTCAACACCACCGATCCGATCGGTGGCGCGGGCGGCGTTGCGCTGCCGTACTTCGCCATTGCCGAACAGCAGACCATCACCTCCGGTTATGGTCCCGAATACGGTCGTTCGACCGGCGGCGTGATCAGTCAGATCGGCCAGCGCGGCAGCAACGAGTTCCATGCCGGTGTGGATGTGTCTGTTCGTCCGTCGTTTGCCCAAGGCAACTTCGACAACGTGCATTACAACAATCCGCTGACGCCGGTGGGTGCTGTGGACAATGGTTTTGATCCGAATAAGGGCACTTTTGGCCCTGGCAACCCTATTCTGGCTCCCAGCCAGGGCACCACGGCCTATGCTCCCGGCTACGGCAAGATCCAAACGGGAAAAAAGCAGAACAGCAACAGCGAGGTGGTATATGACGCCTACCTCAGCGGCCCGCTGATCAAGGACAAACTGTTCTTCTTCATCACGGCCGAATGGCAGCATGACAGCGCCCAGGGTGGCCTGCAGAACTTTGGCGTAACGTCGCCGCAGGGTTTCTGGCAATCGACGGCTAACAAAAGCCCCAAGATGTATGGCAAGTTGGATTGGAACATCAACGACAGCAACATATTGGAGTTGACGGGCGTGCAGACCCAGAATCAGGAGACCACCAGCAACTTCTACAACTATAACTATACGGACCAGAAGGTCGGCAGCTTCTACGGTCCGGGCGTAACGACCAAGAATACCTTCAAGATCGGCGTCCTCAAGTACACCTCGTACATCACCGACGACCTCACGCTCGAAGCGCAGTACGGCGTGATGACGGGGCAGTACTTCTCCGGTCTGGGTGGTGCGGATGTGGCCCCAGTGAGCTTTGGGAATGTGCCCGTGCCGGCGGGTGTTACCGTGCCGAACCTGGTTGATAGAACCATTGGCAACCCGGGTCACAAGACCAAGACCGAAAACCTGCGCATCGACCTCGACTGGAAGATCACGGCCGATCACGACCTCAAGTTCGGTATCGACAACGTTCAGTACCGAGACGATGACGACGGTACCTCGATCCTGGGTGGCGGTGCATATAGCTACGTCCTAGGCAATCCATCTACCTTCGCGGCTAATACGCCTTTTATCGGTAACCCTGGTTTCGGCAATTACGTCGTCGAAAACCTTGTGCAGCAGAACGTCACGATTGCGGCTCGCCAGAAGGCACAATATGTGGAAGACCGCTGGCAGGTCACACCCAACCTGTTGCTTGACCTTGGCCTGCGCAACGACCAGTTCAAAAATACCGGTCCCGCCGGTCAGGCCTACGTGAGGGAAACCAGCCCGCAATGGGCGCCGCGCCTGGGCTTCAGCTGGGATGTGTTCGGCGATAGCACGTTCAAGGTCTTCGGTAACGCAGGGCGTTACTACTTGGCGTTGCCGGCCGGTCTGGCCGCGCGTAACTCGGCATTTGGCTCGATCAACGGCCAGATCGTCTCTACCTACACGGGCATCAGTGCAAATGGTGTTCCGACGGGGACGACCCCGCTTCTCGTACAGCCGATTCCGGGTCTGTCGCTCCCACCCGGGTACTTCTCGTCGGATGGTGAGAATGGCGTCCCCGGCAATATCAAGGACTATGCCTCGACCAACCTCAAGCCGCAGTATCAGGACGAATACGTGCTGGGCTTCCAGAAGATGCTCGGCGACACCGGTTTGGTGTTCGGTTCGCAGGCGACCTTTGAGAAGGCAGGCAATCTAGTGGATGACACCGACGTTGCAATTACGGATGCGAATGGCAATCTCGTTAACGTCATTGCGGGCCTGGTCAATCCGGGCAAGACCAACTACATTCCGCAACCCGGTGGTGCGGTCGCGTGGAATCCGAACACGGGTGCGGGGGTTTATACGGGTGGTCAACCTTTCATTGGGTTCCCGAAGCCGTCGCGCAAGTACTACGCTCTGGATACCTATCTGGAACACAGCTGGGACGGCAAGTGGTTCGGCAAGATCGACTACCTGTTCTCCAAGTCGTACGGTAGCTCCGAAGGTCCGACCAATACCGCTCTTGGGCAGATCACGAACCAGACGAATGGCGGTTTTTCCGGTTCGACCACGGCGACGTGGGATTTTCCCGACCTCATGCAATATGCCAACGGTGAGCAGGCCAATAGCCATCGCCACACCATCAAGGCGTTCGGCTCGTATGCCATTACGCCGGAATGGATGGTCAGCGGCACCTTCATCATGCAGTCGGGTGCGCCGAACGCTTGCCTGAGCGGTTTCGGCAGCACGATTTTTGCGGATGCGTATAACGGCCCCTACCAGCACTACTGCGGTGGCGTGCCGCAGAACATGTCGACCCACACCATTCCAGACCCCAGCACGCTGAGTGGGATCAACACCGTAGGTTATGATGGCGTGGGGTCACCCCCGGGTACCAGTGGCCATACGCCGTGGACCCACCAGCTCAACCTGAGCTTGACGTACACGCCGGACTGGGCGAACAAGCACCTCACCTTGCAGGCGGAAATACACAACGTGCTCAACGAGCAGAAAACGACGCTTTACTATACCCAATACGCCATTGGTAACGGCGGCTCGGCCGGGGGTGGCAACTCGGGAACGTATCAGTACAACCCTGTCTACCATACCTCGGCGTCGACGGAAGCGCCGCGCTACTTGGTATTCAACGCGAAGTACGACTTCTAAGTCACACCCTCCAACCGCATGCCGTGACGAGCGGCGGCATGAGGGAAAGAGTTGCAAAATCAACAAGGCCGCCGGGCAACCGGTGGCCTTGTTTTCATTGCGTGCACCCTATCGAACACACCCCTTTCGTTCGTGCGCGGAACGACGCAGCCATGGAAGATCAAACCATCGGGATACTTGCCGCGACGGGAGCATCCGTTTCGGACTTCGAGCGCGTTTCTCGCGTGACTTCCACGCTTATTTTGACAGCCGCTCCTGCAACGACTGCAGCCACTGCAGATACGGTGCGCTGTGCGCTGTATCGGTGCGGATGGGCTCGCGTACCTGCGCTGCGCTGGCGGTACTCAGCACTTCACGCTTGGTCTGATGAGGTGTCAGGCAGGCAGGATCGAAGGACAGGTCGCAGGAGGCGAGCAGGCGACGGATCTGTGTTTCGGGTTCCTGCACCAGGTTTTCGTACGGGAAATCCAGCACGTGTTGCGGATGGCGCGCCAGCCAGAACGCGCTGAGGCGTTCGTAGTCGAGGTAATGCTCGGCCATCTCGTCGAGGTCGTAGCTGTAGTGCACGCCGTGCCGGAACAGGTGGCGATAGCAGGAGAAGCAGGTTTCCACCGGATCGCGGTGGCAATGGATGATCGTTGCGCCGGGCAGCATGAGGCGTGCGGCACCCAGCAGCGGCCAATGGGCGACGTTCTTGTCGGTGAAGCGCGGGCGTTGCTCGCGCCAGCGTGCGGTGCGGGTGAGGTAGTCCTGGCCCAGCCGGTGCCAGTCGTCGGCGGTGGCGGCGCTCACCCACTGCGGGAAGGGTTGTCCGCGGCGGCGTGATTCGTCCTCGATGATCTGGAGCAGATCAGGAATCTCGTTGGCGCCCTCGACGTCGGGATGGGTTGCGAGGATGTGTTCGACCAGCGTGGAGCCCGAGCGCGGCATGCTGGCGATGAAAATAACTTCGTGGCCCAGCGTGGGGTCTATCGGCGCAGGCAGCGGGGCGCTGAAGGCCTCCACGATGCGGTCGATCCGCGCTCGCTCGGCGGCAGTGTTCCACTCCACTTGGCGCCGTTTGTCCGCGTTTGCCTGGCGCAGCACTTCAAAAGCGCCGACGTAGTCGTGTTGGTCTTCCAGCGCGCGGAACAGGCTGAAGCCGAGCAGTACCCGCGTATCGGATGGCAGGTTGGGTTGATCCAGGGCGCGACGGATCCGCTCGATGTCGGCAGATCCCAGCGGCTCGGTCTTGAGATTGGCCAGCCCGTGCCACGCTTCTGGGCGCTCTGGTTGCTGGCGCAGCACGTGGCGGTACTCGGCCACGGCAAGCGGAATGTCGCCCCGCATGGTGGCAATGTCGGCCACGCCGATGCGGGACAGCACGTGCTGCGCGTCCAGTGTCAGCGTGTGGCGAAAGGCCTCGTCGGCATCGCGCAATTGGCCCTGCTCCTTCAGTGCCTTGCCGAGGTTATAGCGGAGTGTGGCTCGACGTGGTGCCAGTTCGCAGGCCCGGCGCAGGTGGATCAGCGCTTCGTCGAGCGCCCCGGCATCGTGCAGCGCGCAGCCCAGGTAGGTCTGCATGTCGGCATCGGCGGGACGCTGAGCGACAGCCTTGCGTAGCGAGTCAGCAGCCTTGGCGGCTTGGCCGCCCATCAGGCAGCTGACGCCGTACAGATACTGCGCTTCGGCCAACGTGGGATGGGCGACTAGCACCTGGGTCAGCGCGCGCTGCGCGTCTTCGAGCCTGCCTTGACCGAGTGCCTTGCTGGCTTCCGCCATCAAAGGGCCGATGTTGGTGGGGGTTGGATGTGGGGACATGTGACTTCCTCCGATCAGACCGAATGCCACGCGTCCATCCCGCCTGCCACGTTGTACCCGTTGCTGAAGGCGCGCCTTGCCGGCTTCGCTTAGCCACTGGCGTGCTGCAGGAGAAAGGGATGCTACCTGGTCTACCTGAGGCGGATGGTTTCAGAACCGGTGCCTAGTCTTGCATGTTGTTCACGGTAAAGATCGGCCGCAGGGCGTCAGACGTTCCGCTTCATCGGGTGTGCGACTACCATGGACGGCGTCACGCAATCTCTTGAAGGGTGTTTACCTTGATTTACTGTGTCCCCGCCGTTCTGGGTCCCGATGAGCTGGCAGCCATTCAACCCAAACTGGAAAGTGCTGCTTTTATTGATGGAGCCAGCACAGCCGGCTGGTCTGCGCGTGAGGTAAAGCGAAATCTGCAAGTGACGTCGGGCACGCCCGAATATGAGCAGATTGCACGTATCGTGCGTGAGTCCTTCATGCGCAGCGGCGAATTGCAGACGGCGTTGCTGCCGGCGGCGGCAACGTCGGTGTTGTTCAACCGCTATCGACCGGGCATGGAGTACGGCCCTCATGTGGATGCGCCGATCATGGGAAGCATGAGCAATGCGGTACGTAGCGATATTGCCATCACCATTTTTCTCTCCGACCCACGAAGCTACGATGGCGGCGAGTTGACCGTATTCACGAATGGCATCAGCAGCCAATTCAAGCTTGAGGCGGGTGCCGCGATCGCCTATCCCGCCAACACGTTGCACCACGTAACAGCGGTCACCCGCGGCGTGCGCGATGCGGCGATCATCTGGGTACAAAGCCAGATACGCGATCCTGCGAAACGGGAGTTATTGTGGGATATGGAAAACGCCAAGCGCCTCACCTTCAATCGTGAAGGCAAGAGCCCGGCGTTCGACATGATCAGCAAGTCCCGAGCTAACCTGATCCGCATGTGGGCGGAAACCTGAGGGAGCCCATGCGCCCAAGCAAGGGGGCTTTTCAGCGGTCATGGCATGGCATCGAACCGAACCCGCGCCTCCCTCTCGCAGGTTCGATCAGAGCTTCCCGTTATCTCTTGCCGACCTCGTAAGATCGGCGCCGAGAGCCCGGCGTGTGCGCGTCGGATCAGTAACGCGACACGTTAGGGTCAATCTCCGCGGCCCATGCATCCATGCCGCCCTCGACGTTGTAGACGTTGCTGAAACCATGGGCGGCGAAACGCTCGGCCGTGCTGCGGCTGGAGGTGCCGTGATGGCAGATGAAAGCCAACGCGGTGTCCTTGGGCAGGCTGGCCAGTGTTTCGTAGCCTTCTTCTTCAAGTACGCGCGCCGGCGCCAGTGGCGCGGCTTGGGCTCGGCCGGCGGCGGGGCGCACGTCGATCAGGGTGATGTTGCCCGCGGCAAGGCGTGTCTGCAGCTCCTGCACGCTGATCGACGCGATCTCCTGCGCGCCCGGAAACTTCAGGCTGAGGCCTTCGCCCTGCACGGTGGATACCCAGTCGATGACGATGCCCTTGGCGCGCTGGGCACTGGCGGGATCGAAATGCACTTCCAGCCCGTTGGCATGGGCAATGATGTCGTTTTCACCGGCAGGCGCCAGCTGAAATCCGGCGCTGTGGTCAGGGCCGATCTCCAGATGTAGCGCCACACCCTGCGCGCTGGCGGTGCCCTGGCGAATCGCTTCGGCGGCGGCGTGGGTAATGGTGATT
>JALYXN010000249.1 GCA_030947085.1 Pseudomonadota bacterium
CAGCAAAAGCAGGCCGCGTAAACGTTTTACGGACATGGTCAGACTTGGGGGAGGAGAGGATGCGACATATGATAGTGGCTGTGGATGACTCTATCGATGCGACACATTGTCCTCTGGTCGGTTCGACAAAGCAGGTGCATCCTTTATACGCCTGCGTGACGCCGTCCACGTCACACCTCCTTTACCCTGAGACATCCTGCGAGTAGCCCTCGCGCAACGCGCTTAGCCCCTCCAGGGATGCCGCAAGGCCAGCATTGCACCCACGGAAGCATCATGTCGACCAGTCACACCGCACCCACCGACCCGTCGCCCCTAGAGGCGTCTTCAGCGCAAGCGCTATCCTATGGACATGACGTCACACCGGGAGACATTTCCATCGGTGTGGTGATTGGACGCATCTCCGAGTTTTTTGACTTTTTCGTGTTCGGCCTCGGCTGCGTGCTGGTTTTCCCGAAGGTGTTCTTTCCCTTCGCCAGCGAAGTCAACGGTATTTTCTATTCCTTCATGATGTTCGCACTGGCGTTCATCGGCCGCCCGTTGGGTTCGTTGTTCTTCCTGATGCTGCAGCGAGAGTTCAGCCGCGGCACCAAATTGACCGTCGCCCTGTTCCTGCTCGGCATGACCACCGCGGGCATCGCCTTTCTGCCCGGCTACGACTCGCTTGGCGCGCTGGCCATCGCAGCGCTGGCTTTTCTGCGCTTCGGTCAGGGCTTTGCGGTGGGTGGCAGCTGGGATGGGCTAGCCTCGCTGCTGGCGCTCAACGCGCCGCGCGGCCGTCGCGGCTGGTACGCCATGATTCCCCAGCTCGGCGCGCCGATCGGCTTTATCCTGGCCGCCAGCCTGTTCGTCTATCTGTTGATGAACCTGACCCCGGCCGAGTTTTTCGCCTGGGGTTGGCGCTACCCGTTCTTCGTGGCGTTTGCGATCAATGTGGTGGCTCTGTTCGCCCGTCTGCGGCTGGTGGTGACGCCCGAATACGCCAACCTGCTCAAGCTGCGTGAACTGGTGCCCTCACCGGTGCGGGAGATGGTAAGCACCCAGGGACGTTCGATCGCGCTTGGCGCGTTTGCGCCACTAGCCAGCTACGCGCTGTTTCATCTGGTGACCATCTTCGCGTTGTCCTGGGCACTGTTGTTTACCCAACAGTCGCCAGCCAGCTTCCTGATGGTGCAGATCGTCGGCGCGGCGGTCGCTGTTCCTTGCATGTTCCTGTCCGGGCGGATTGCCGACCGTTACGGCCGCCGCGTGACGCTGGCGGTGTGCGCCGTGCTGATCGCGATCTACAGTGGCTGGACTCCGCTCATGCTGGCTGGTGGTACGGCGGAGGGTTACCTGTTCATCATCGCCGGTTTCGCGCTGCTCGGTTTCTCGCATGCCCAGGCCGCCGGCGCGGTGAACGCCAGCTTCCTCAGTTACCACCGTTACACCGGCGCATTGATCACCTCGGATCTGGGCTGGCTGCTCGGCGCCGGCTTTGCGCCGCTGGTGGCGTTGTCGCTATCGGTCTATCTGGGTGTGGGTTACGTGGGCTTGTACCTGCTATCAGGTGCTGTCGGCACGCTGGGCGCACTGTGGATCAGCCGTGCTGGCGGGATGCCCAACGACTGAGGTCGGCGTTCAAGGTTCACGAGCTGCGCTCCCAACGATCAGTACATCTCGGGGCGCAGGCTCATACCGGCTGACGGCGCCTCACCTGGCTGCGGCTGCCTCGGCGCGCTCGTGCCATCGCGGTACGCGCGGCCAATCCTTATCGGCGGTGTTGTTGGCGACAGTCTGTATGACGTCGCGCCGGTCCAGGTGCGGTGCGAAGTGATGGATGAATTCAAGCATGTACTCGCGTAGCACGCTGTCCCGTCGCAGCACGATCCAGGTCGTACAGACAGGGAACAGGTGGTCGGCGGGCAGGATATGCAGGTCGGTATCGCTGTCCTGAATCGCCATCTCGGCCAGCACGCCGATGCCAAGACCGGCCCGCACATACGTCTTGATCAGGTCCGCATCCCCCGCCGTCATCGCCATCTGCGGTGACAGCCCCACCGTCTCGAAGGCTCGGCGCAGCGAAGATTCGGATTTCAGCGAGGATTCGTAACTGACCAGCGGTAGTTTCGCGAGGTCTTCCAGCGTGGGCGGGCCCGCGCCGGCGGCCAGTGGATGCCCGTTTGGCGCAATGATAACCCGTTGCCATCGGTACGCTGGCAGCGCGATGCCCGAAGCGGGCGGTGCCCCGGCACTGCTGATGATCGCCATGTCGACCTGGCCAGCCTCGAGCTGGGTCAGTACCTCGGCATCACGGGTCGGCTGCAGGTGAACGCTGACCCTGGGGTAGCTGCTGTTGAGTGCGGCGATGGCGGCGGGCAGGGCGAAGCGAGCCTGGGTATGGGTCGTGGCGATGCGCAGTTCACCATGGGCTTCGTGGCGAAGGTTGGCCGCTATCGAACGAATGTTGGCTGCTTCGGCGAGGATGATCCTGGCCCGCTCAAGCACCTGTTCGCCAGCGTAAGTCACCGTATCCAGGCTCTTGCCCTTGCGCACGAACAGCTGGAAGCCGAGCTCGTCCTCAAGCTGCCGCAGTTGCTTGCTCAGCCCCGGCTGGGTGGCGTGCACACGCTCCGCCGCCAGCGTGATGTTGAGGCCGGAGTCGGCGATGGCGATGAGATAGCGCAACTGGGTAAGCGTCATGCTGAAATTTCCGTGTGCGGTCGTGGTCGGTCGATGGATGCGTGATCGAGAATCGGATACATCGCACGGCATTACCCGGCATGGCACCTGAATAGTTTTTCTGTTTCATTCTGAGCGCCCGTCCGGGACGGCGAGGTAATGGATGATCGTCCATCATGATTGGACGTCTATACGGCCGTTCGCTTGATATGTCAATATTTCATGGCTAAGCCTCGCTCATGCCGGTGCGGCATAAGTGGAATGCCATAAATCATTTGTCCGTCACACCTGCAATTTGTAACGTGGCGTGGAATTCGCATAGAAAGCAGGCGCCTGTCATGACGTTGTATCCGCTGTTTGCCGATCTGTCGCACCGTGCCGTGCTGGTGGTGGGTGGTGGCGCCGTGGCGGAACGCAAGGTGGCAGCCCTGCTCAAGGCGCAGGCGCAGGTGACCGTCAGTGCGCCTGAATTGACCCCACAATTGCAGCGCTGGGCTGCTGACGGCATCGTTGTCCACCGCAAGGACGCATTTCAGAGCGCATGGCTGGATCGTGTCTGGCTGGTGGTGGCAGCAACCTCCGATGGCGAATTTAACAGGCTCGTGGCCCGCCTCGGCGAGCAGCGGCGGATCTTCGTCAATGTGGTGGATGATGCGGCGTTGTGCAGCTTTCACGTGCCAGCCGTGATCGACCGTTCACCGCTGATCATCGCCATCTCCAGCGGCGGCGATGCACCGATGCTCGCGCGCCTTCTTCGTGAAAGGCTGGAGACCCTGCTGGATCACTCGCTGGGCGGGCTGGCGACGCTGGCGGCAAAGCTGCGCGGTCGCATTCGTGTGCGCTTCCCCGATATGGCAGCAAGACGCCGTTTTTACGAACAGCTGTTTTCCGGGCCGGTAGCGGCGCAGCTGCGGCAGGGGCGTCCCGACGCGGCGTTTGCGGCGGCCGAGTTGGCGCTGGCTGCGGCGCCCTCCAGCGTGGCGGGCTCGGTGGTGCTGGTGGGCGCCGGGCCTGGCGATCCTGGGTTGCTGACGCTGCGTGCCCTGCGCGCATTGAACGAAGCGGACGTGATTCTCCACGATCGGCTGGTCGGCGAGGGCGTGCTCGATCTGGCGCGCCGGGACGCGGAGCGGATCGAAGTCGGCAAGCAAGCCGGAAATCACCACACCACCCAGGAAGGCATCCATGCGCTGCTGCTGGAGCACGCACGCGCCGGCAAGCGGGTGGTGCGTCTGAAGGGCGGCGACCCGTTCATATTCGGTCGCGGCGGCGAGGAGCTGGAATTTCTGCGCGAGCACGACATTTCTTACGAGGTAGTTCCCGGCATCACGGCTGCTGTCGCCTGCGCGGCCTACGCTGGCGTGCCGCTGACGCATCGCGATCACGCGCAATCCGTACGTTTCGTTACCGCTCACTGCCAATCCTCGCGCGACACTCTGGACTGGGCCGCGCTGGCGCAGGAGCGCCAGACGCTGGCGGTTTACATGGGTGTGGCCGAATTGGGCACGCTGCAGTCGCGACTGATCGAACACGGTCGGGCGCCTTCCACCCCGTTCGCGTTGATCGAGAACGGCACACGGCCCGAGCAGCGGGTGGTCACCGGTACGCTGGGCAATCTGCAGGAGCGCGCGACGGCGCATGCGGTACGGTCGCCGGCGTTGCTGGTGCTTGGCGAAGTGGCGTCGCTGGCGTCCTCGCTGGCCTGGTTTGGACAGCCACCACTGGGTGCGTCGGTGCGCGATATCCGCTCCGGTTTCGCCGCACGGCAGCGTGACATCGCTGAGACGGAGAAGGCCCACGAGCTGCTGGAGGCCATACATGGCAGCTGACGCAACCGTAACGATTTCAGGTGCATCATCTGAAACCGCTTTTTATCATCCAATCGGCTGGAGAAACTCATGATCTACAACAGTATTGTCGATACCATCGGCGACACGCCGGTGGTCAAGCTTCACCGACTGGCGCCCAAGCACGTCGATATCTACGTGAAGGTGGAAGCGTTCAATCCGGCCGGATCGGTCAAGGACCGTCTTGCGATCGCGATCATTCTTGATGCGGAACAACGCGGCGTCCTGAAGCCGGGGCAGACCGTGGTCGAGGCCACTTCGGGCAACACCGGGGTGGCGCTGGCGGCGGTTTGTGCCGCCCGCGGCTATCCGTTCGTGGCGGTGATGACGGAGACGTTCTCGATCGAGCGGCGCAAGCTGATCCGCGCTTATGGCGGCAAGGTATTGCTCACGGCCGCAGCCGAGCGCGGCACCGGCATGGTGAAGAGGGCCAAAGAGCTGTCCGAAAAGCACGGCTGGTTCTGGGCCAGCCAGTTCACCAACCCGGCCAATCCCGCCTACCACCGCCAGACCACGGCGCCGGAAATCCTGCGTGATTTCGCCGGCCGACGGCTCGATTACTTCGTCACTGGCTGGGGTACCGGCGGTACCCTCACCGGCGTGGGTGAGGTATTCAAGGTGGCCCGTCCGGAGGTGAAGATCATCGCCACCGAGCCAGCCGGCGCCGCCTTGTTGTCGGGCAAGGAGTGGGCACCGCACAAGATCCAGGGCTGGACCCCGGATTTCCTGCCGGAGGTGCTCAATCGCGACATCGCCGACCAGATCGTGCTCGTCGATGACGTACTGTCACGCGATACCGCGCGCGAGCTGGCGAAGAAGGAAGGCATTTTTGTCGGCATCTCCGCGGGCGCCACACTGGCCGCCGCACTGGAAGTGGCCAAGAACGCGCCGGAAGGTTCCGTGCTGCTGGCGATGCTTCCCGATACCGGCGAGCGTTACCTGTCGACCTTTCTGATGGAAGGCGTCAACGAGGGTTCCGACGAGATCGAATGATCAGTCGCTTGCTTCCCCGACGGACGTCGCGGCGGCACGCTTGCTCGCTGGCGTCGTCGCGTCAGATGTCTTTTGCCAGCTTCTCGGCCAGACCGATATAGCCGCCGGGCGTCAATGCCAGCAGCCGCTGCTTCGCATCGTCCGGCAGCTCGAGTTGGCTGACGAAATCGCGCATGGACTCTCGCGTCATCCCCTGGCCACGGGTCAGCGCTTTCAGCTGCTCGTAGGGTTCGGGCAGGCCGTAGCGGCGCATCACCGTCTGCACCGCTTCGGCCAGCACTTCCCAGCTGCCGTCGAGGTCCGCGGCGATACGTTCGGCGTTGACCTTGAGCTTGCCCAGACCTTTTTGCAGCGATGCCGTGGCAACCAGGCCGTGCCCGAACGCGGTACCTAGCGCACGCAGCACGGTGGAGTCGGTGAGGTCGCGCTGCCAGCGGCTGATCGGCAGCTTCTCCGCGAAATGTCCGAGCAACGCGTTGGCGATGCCGAGGTTGCCTTCGGCGTTTTCGAAGTCGATCGGATTGACCTTGTGCGGCATGGTCGAGGAACCGACTTCGCCGGCTTTCAGGGTCTGCTTGAAGTAGCCGAGGGAGACATAACCCCAGATATCGCGCGCCAGATCGATCAAAATGATGTTGCCGCGTCGCACGGCGTCGCAGTATTCGGCGATGCCGTCGTGGGGCTCGATCTGCGTGGTGTAGGCGTTGTAGTCCAGACCCAGGCTTTCCACGAACCGTCTGGAAAACGCCTGCCAATCGACTTCCGGGTAGGTGATGGCATGGGCGTTGTAATTGCCGACCGCGCCGTTGATCTTGCCGGAAATGTCGACCGCGACGAGCTGGCGGCGCTGGCGCTCCAGCCGGGCGACGACATTGGCCATCTCCTTGCCCAAGGTGCTGGGCGAGGCAGTCTGGCCGTGCGTGCGCGACAGCAGTGGCAGCCCGGCATGCGCATGCGCCAGTTCGCGCAGGTTGGCGATCACGGCATCGAGCTGGGGCAGCAGCACCGTTTTCCGCGCATCGTGAAGCATCAGTGCGTAGGACAGGTTGTTGATGTCCTCGCTGGTGCAGGCGAAGTGCACGAACTCCTTGGCTTGCGCCAAGCCGGCATCGGCACCGATTTTTTCCTTGATGAAATATTCGACCGCTTTCACGTCGTGGTTGGTGGTCGCTTCGATTGCCTTGATCCGCGCGCCGTCCTCCATGGTGAATTTCTGCGCGATCGCCTTTAGCGTCTCGATCTGCGTAGCGCCAAAGGCCGGCAGTTCGACAATGCCCGGATCGGCGGCCAGGGCCAGCAGCCAATCGATCTCCACCTGTACGCGTCGATGCATCAGGCCGAACTCGCTGAAGATCGGGCGCAGCGCCTCCACCTTGCTGGCGTAGCGGCCATCCAGCGGAGACAGGGCGGTCAGGGCATGAGAGGACATCGAGGGGTTTCCGGTAAGCCAGTGAAACGCGCATTCTACAGCGTGGGCCACTTCCGCCGATGCCGGAGCGCGCGCCGCCACTTGATTTGTCGGTCGTCATTCCCATGCTGATAGGGAGGCGCCTGTCGCCACTTCTCCCGATTCACAAGGAATACGCATGACCACGTTTCGCACCGAACACGACAGCATGGGCGAGTTGCAGGTGCCAGCTGACGCGCTCTACGGCGCCCAGACCCAGCGCGCGATCGACAATTTTCCGATCTCGGGACTGCATCTGCCGCGCCCGTTTATCCGCGCTGTCGGCTTGATCAAGGCCGCTGCCGCCGACGTCAATCTGGGCATGGGCCATCTGAATAAGAATCAAGCGGCGGCAATCCGCAAGGCGGCTCTGGCAGTGGCCGGGGGCGAGTACGACGCGCAGTTTCCGATCGACATCTTTCAGACCGGCTCGGGCACCAGCACCAACATGAATGCGAACGAGGTCATTGCCCATCTGGCGGTGAAGGCGGGGACGAAGGTGCATCCCAATGATCACGTCAACTACGGACAAAGTTCTAACGACGTGATTCCCACCGCCATCCACGTCAGCGCCACCTTGACCGCCAGCGAACAACTGCTGCCTGCGTTGAAGCATTTGAAGAAAGTGATCGACAGGCGCGCGCGGGAACTGAAAAACACGCCCAAAACCGGTCGCACGCACCTGATGGATGCGATGCCGATCACCTTTGGGCAGGAGCTGTCGGGCTGGTCGGCGCAAGTTGGCTCAGCGATGGAACGGATCGAGGACGCGCTGAAGCGCATGCGCCGTCTGCCACAAGGTGGCACGGCGGTGGGCACGGGCATCAACGCGGATCCGAAATTCGGCCCGGCGATGGCCGCGCAGCTGAAGAAAATGACCGGCGTGAAGTTTGTTTCGGCAGAAAACTATTTCGAGGGCATGGCATCGCAGGACGCGGCGGTAGAGCTGTCGGGTCAGTTGAAGACGCTCGCCGTGGCCTTGATGAAGATCGCCAATGATCTGCGCTGGATGAACTCCGGCCCGCTGGCCGGCCTGGGCGAGATCGAACTGCCGTCGTTGCAGCCCGGTTCGTCGATCATGCCGGGCAAGGTGAATCCGGTGATTCCCGAAGCCACTGCGATGGTCGCCGCGCAGGTGATTGGTAACGACGCCTCGATCACCGTGGCCGGTCAATCCGGCAACTTCCAGCTCAACGTCATGCTGCCGCTGATCGCCCACAACCTGCTGCAATCGATCGGCATCCTCGCCAACGTGTCGCGCCTGCTGGCTGACCAGGCGATCGCAGGCTTCAAGGTCAACAGGGCCCGCGTCAGCGAGGTGCTGGCGATGAACCCGATCCTGGTCACCGCGCTGAATCCGGTGATCGGTTACGACAAAGGCGCAGCGATGGCCAAACAGGCCTACAAGGAAAAGCGCCCGATCATGGAGGTCGCGCTGGAAACTTCAGGACTGTCGAAAGACGAGCTAAAGAAACTGCTTGATCCGATGGTTTTGACCAAGGGCGGGATTCAAGGGAAATAACCGCTGTGCCTGTAGGAGCCCACCCTGTGGGCGATGCTTCTCGTAGATCGAGTAAGAGCAACGCCCACAGGGCGGGCTCCTACACCAGGTGGGCTTGTTTCGGCCAATGCCACGCATACCAGATAGCCAGCAATTGCAGCACGACCTCGACGATGCTGAGAAAAATGTAGAACGCCCATGAGCCCGGAATGGTCATCAGCACGATCGCGGTCAACAACAGGCCCACGACAATATTGGACCAGCGAGTCAGTATGGGCGATAGCGCCAACGACAGGAAAATCATCACGGCAGGTACAGCGATCAGGATGGCAACGGTAAGCAGCGAACCCTGACTTGTCGGTGTAATAAATACTTCGCCGTTCAGAATCG
>JALYXN010000271.1 GCA_030947085.1 Pseudomonadota bacterium
CTGATGAACGACGGCGCGATCAGCAAAACGTTGCTGGAAACCGCTGGCCTCAACGTGGGCAATATCGTCCTCGGCAAGTTGTTCGGTGACAAGACGGTCGAGATCAACTGCGCCGCGACCGACATGACGGCCACCAAAGGTCTGTTCGACATGCGCCTGTTCGTCTTCGACACGGGTGATGCGGTGATCAACGTGGACGGCACCGTCAACATGGGCAGCGAAAAACTCGATCTGGAGGTCAATCCCCATACCAAGGGCTTCCGCGTGTTCTCCTTGCGCTCTCCTCTCTACGTCAGGGGAACCTTGAAAGACCCGAATGTGGGCGTGAAACCCGGACCGTTGCTGGCGCGTGGCGCCGGAGCGGTGGCACTCGCAGTGGTCGCGGCACCCGCCGCCGCTCTGCTTGCGCTGATTTCGCCCAGCCACGACAACGACGGCGAAAACACCTGCCGCAATGTGCTGCAACAGTTGAATACGTCGGGCAAGATGATGCCGTCGGCAAAGGCGCCGGCGAAGCCAAACAAGAAATAGCCTCGCCGGTGCATCGAATGCGACCGCGGGCGCTAGAATGCCCGCTCCATCCTTACCCGATGCCCCATGCAACCCGTCAACCAGGCTCGATGGCAGATCCACTTTTGCGTCCTGCTGTGGGGCTTCACCGCCATCATTGGCAAGCTGATCACACTGCCGGCCCTGCAGCTGGTGTGGTGGCGCATGTTGCTGGTGGCGCTGACGCTGCTGCTGACGCCGCGCGTCTGGCGCGGGCTGCGCAGGATGCCCGCTCGCGTCCGCTGGGCCTACGCCGGCATTGGCGTGCTGGTTGCCTTGCACTGGCTGACGTTCTACGCAGCGATCAAGCTTTCCAATGCTTCGGTCGGCGCCACCTGTATCGCGCTGGGACCGGTGTTTTTGTCGTTCATCGAGCCATGGGTGGCGCGGCGAAAGTTCGATCTGCGCGAGCTGCTGATCGGCGTAGCCGTGGTACCGGGCGTGGCGTTGGTGGTCGGCGGGGTTCCGCACGACATGCGCATCGGCATCGCGGTGGGCACGTTGTCGGCGTTGTTCGTGGCGCTATTCGGATCGCTTAACAAGCGACTGGTCGATCATGGGGATCCACTGACCGTGACCTGCATCGAACTGGGTGCGGGCACGCTTTTTCTCACCGCGCTGGCGCCGCTGCTGCCGCATGCCGGCCCGGCCTTCGTGTTGCCCAACTTGCACGATGCACTGCTGCTGCTGTTGCTCTCGTTCGGCTGCACCTTGCTGCCGTTCGCGCTGGCGCTGGTGGCGCTGCGCCACCTCACCGCCTTCGGTACCCAGATGGCTACCAATCTGGAGCCGGTGTATTCAATCGTGCTGGCAATCCTGCTACTGGGCGAACAGCGCCAACTTGATCGGTGGTTCTATCTCGGGGTGGCGGTCATTCTCGCGGCTGTGTTTGTGCATCCACTGCTCAATCGCAGAACTCGCGCCATGAAACAACCGGAGTTGATGGGCACCGCGGAAAGCCACAACATGGTTGACTGAGTCAGGCCACCACCCATTCGGCAGCAAGGTCGCCAAGCGTGCCGCTCGCGCCGCCGTGAGTCACACCCAAACCGACGCTTTTCCCAAACGGCTGGCCATGGGGCCGAGGCGTTCCGCAATGCCTTGCCGCGAAGATCGCGACGCTGCCCGAACAGCCGCGCAAATTGCTGACTTGGGACCAGGGCGCAACGCTAGCCCAGCACGCGAAGTTAGGGATTGACACCGGTCACGAGATCTACTTCTGCGACCCGCGAAGTCCCTGGCAACGTGGTCCAACGAGAACATCCATGGATTGCTCCGCCCATACTTACCGAAGGGCACCGACATCGGCAGGTACACCGAAAGCGAACCCGACGCCGTGACTGCCACTGTCAACCGCAGACCCCGAAAGACACCCGGATGGAAAACGCCTGCAGAAGCGCTCGACAACCTACTATCTTGGGCCAAACAAAACCGATGTGGCGACGACTCCTCGAACCTGGCACGTTGCCGCACAGGGAGTGACAACTGCAGCCCTGGACCACGTGCGCATTGCAGCAGGAGATATCCGGCGCCAGCGTCGACCGATGTCGCATGTCGCCATGTCTTGGGCTGCTGGCTAGCTGTTTGCACCGCGGGTGGCGCGCCATTGGAATCCCCCCGTTTGGGCGTGCGGCCAGTGACGTACTCGCCCGCCTCAGCCATGCCAGCACCGCTACCGTCTGCAGACCATGTCAGCGCGCCAGCCGTCCCCGCGAGCTGCGCCCTCAACTCTGGACATGTCCCCATGCGGCTTGGCCCGCTCAATGCGCGTGCTCGGAGTGGGCCGTCGCTTGCTCCTGATCGCCTGACATCATGCGCATCATCCTCGGGCCGTCGCTGCGCAGAAACATCACCACCAGCACGGCGGCCACCGCGCCAAACAGAATATTCAACACGGCGGTGTAATCGAGGCTGATCTTGGCCGCCTGCACGACGTGTTGCTGATTGGCAGGCACCCAGCC
>JALYXN010000274.1 GCA_030947085.1 Pseudomonadota bacterium
ATCCCGTTGCTGATTCTTTTCGCGCTGTTGCGCGGTTGTGCCTGACCCCGCATCTGCGGGCATCGTCCACGTAACACCGAGGAATCACGTCAATGGCACCCATTAATGAAAGAATCGAGACCGTCGCTGTCGGTCCCGGTGCAGCAGTGCATTCCCGTATCAGCTGGGGCGCGATTTTTGCCGGCTGGCTGGTTGCCACGGCGGTAGCCGGGTTGTTGTACCTCGCTGGTCTGGCGCTGGGCTTTGCGGCATTCGACCCGTACGCCACCCATGGCGCTATGAAAGGCATCGGGGTGGGAACAGCCATCTGGCTGATTGGCACATGGGCGGCCGGCTTGTTTGTCGGCGGCATGTTTGCAAGCTGGTTTGATGGCAAGTCGGACCAGACCTCAGGCGCCATCCACGGCGTTGCCGTGTGGGGCTTGTCGTTGACTGCCGCGGCGGTGTGGATGATGCTCGGACTGGGTCAAGCCATGCATCATCATGATCCCGTAGGGCAGGGCGATCACCCGGCCATGCATGCCATGCATGCAGCGGCCGCCACGCAAAATGATGCACTTCTGGTACTGCAAGCCAATGTTCATCAGATGACACGAAACGCCGGCAGCGGGCCGCGTGCAGACAGTGGTAACGACGACGCCGTGGTGGGGTCCATCCTCGCCGATCGCATGGATACTGCGCGAGCGCTGCTGATGGCTGACGGTGTCGCTGCGGGCGAAATCGATCAGGTGCTTCCGCGACTGCGCACCGAGGCAGTCGCGGCGAACGCCCAACTCAAGTCTGACGCCGATCAGGCAGCACACTATACGTCGCTGGCACTTTGGGTCGCGTTCCTTAGCGGCTTGCTAGCCCTGATTGGCGCCGCGCTGGGCGGCTGGGTGGGCTCAAGCAATGTGCATCGGGTTTACCATCTGCGCCGCTACGCCGATCGTCCCTACCCCGGTGTGTGATTCAGACGTCGATACGTGCCGGGTTGAATGGGCGTCGACCTGATCAAGCTGGCACGGGGAAATAAAAAACGCGCGGTGCGAGCCGCGCGTTTTTTCTGGAAGGTTCGAAGTCACGGACGCTGTTACTGCCCGGTGACGCGCTCCGCTTCTTCCTCATCCGGCGGAACCTGCAGATCGTCCGGATGTTGGCTTGCCTCCAGCCGCTCCGCGTCGATCGACGGTGTACGCCAGCCGGACTTCACGCCCCACAGGAAGAACACCAGCCCGATCACGGCGACCACGGCCAGATCCCAGCCGTAGTGCAGGTAGTTCAAACCCCCGAACTTGGCGCTGCCGATATACGACACGATGGCCAGCGAAATCAGATAGAACACCAGCCACCATGCGCCTTTCAGCTGGCGGGCGAAATCGTGCCAGCCGCTTTTGTACTGGTAGTAAAAGTAGACCGGCAGTGCCACGACCATCAGCAGGATGATCTGACCGGTCAACGGCCACTTGGCCCAGTACAACAGCTCGGCGGACATGATGAACGCGATCCCGGAGATAATCGGCAAAGCGGCCAGCCGGAACGGGCGGTTCAACTCTGGAGCCGTACGGCGCAGCGTCATTACGCTGACCGGCCCGGTGAGATAGGAAATAATCGTCGCTACCGAGATCACCGCTGCCAGCGAATCCCAGCCGCGAAAGAAGAACAGGAACAGGAACGACACCACCAGGTTCAGCCACATCGCCGGACGCGGCACGCCCCATTTCGGGTGCACCGAACCGAAGATCTTGGGCAGCGTGCCATTGCGCTCCATGCCGTAAATCATGCGCGCGGTGGAGGCGGTATACGTCATGCCGGTACCGCTGGGGCTGACGAAGGCATCGGCGTACAGCAGGATCGCCAGCCAGTTGAGGTTGACGATGACCGCCAGTTGCGCGAACGGCGAACTGAAGTCGATACCGTGCCAGCCGGCCTTGGCCAACATGTCCGGCGGCACCGAGCCGAGGAAGGCGATCTGCAACAGCACGTAGACCACGGTGGCAATCAGGATCGCACCGATGATGGCGAACGGAATGCTGCGACCGGGGTTGCGCGCTTCGCCGGCCAGATTCACCGGGCTCTGAAAGCCGTTGAAGCTGAACACGATGCCGGCGGTGGCGACGGCGGTCAGAATGGCGGCGAAATCGTTCGCATGGGTACCGCCGTTGGCACCCACCGAAAGATTCTCGCTGTGGAAACCACTGGCGATCAGGGCGATGCCGGTGGTCGCCGGGATCACCAGCTTGATGATCGTGATCACGCTGTTGGAGCGCGCGAACAATTTCACGCTCCAGAAGTTGAGCAGGAAATACACCACCACCAAGGCGGCGGCGATCCACAGGCCCAGGTGACTCAGTTCGCCATGCTGGCCAGGCGCCTGGTGAAACAGGTCCTGCGCCCACTGCCACTTCCAGCCTGACATGTACTGCACCGAGGCTTCGGCCTCGATCGGGATCACCGAGACGATCGCGATCCAGTTGGCCCAGCCAGCGATGAAGCCGACCAGCGAGCCGTGCGAATAGTGGCCGTAACGCACCATGCCACCGGATTCGGGGAACATCGCACCAAGCTCGGCGTAGGTTAGCGCAATCGTCATGATGATCGCCGCGCCCAGCACCCAGGCCCAGATCGCGCCGGGGCCGGCCAGCTTGGCCGCGTTCCAGGCGCCGAACAGCCAGCCGGAACCAATGATCGAACCCAGGCCGGTAAACATCAGGGCCCACGGCCCCACGTCGCGGCGAATCTGGCTGGCTTGAGTCATGGAAGCTCCTGTGCAGGCGACTGCGTGCGCCAAAAAACAAGAATAGTTGCAGAAGTGGCCGCCTGCTGTCACCCGTCATGAATCATATGAGCTGGAGTGGTTGTGCGGATTGATCCGGCCGATGGGAAGGCGGAGCTCTCGTACGCTTGCGGCGATCGAGTCACCCTTACTCTGTATCGCCAGAGAAACGTGGCCCACTGCGCTGCAGAAGCAGCGCGACAGCGAAGCTGGCCCGAAGAGCGCAGGGCAGGACGCCGGAGTAAAAAAAGAGGCAGTCAAGTTGAACAGCCGAGCGACTGGATTTTGCCGATCATGGATGGATGGTTGTCGTTCGTCGACTTGTTGGCCGATGAGTATCCCGTCCACCGCGAACTGGCCGCCGAAACCGATGGCTTGCGCCTGCCAGTCCAGGTCGACCAGCGTTTTCACGATACGTTTCTTGAGCAACCCGTCCAGCCGCGCCATGTGGTGCATGAGGGCGCCGGTGGAGGCCTTCAATTCAGGCAGGCACGCCAGGCTCTGGCGCAGCGTCGTCTTGGCCTGGATCAACACCGCTCGACGCCGCAACAGGCGCTGCAGCGTGGCATAGCCCTTCGGCGGCGGACTCCAGATACGCAAATCCTCGCGCTCGTTCTTGAGGTAGCGCAGCAACAAACGGGCGTCGCTGACGTCGGTTTTCGCTCGACCTCCGATGCTTTCGCGATACGTCTTGAGGCGGTAGCCATCGACCACGTACACCGTGTGGCCGGCCGCATAAGCGAGGTCGACCAAGGTGAGATGGTAAATGTTGGTCGCTTCCACCGCGATACAGACGGGACCTGACAGGGTTTGGAGCCATCCCCGGATCGCCTTCGCTTCGTTGCCCACGGTGATGACACCCTCGGTAGCGGACGACGCGATCGCCAACGTCGCCTTGGCCACATCCGCACCCACTAACGGAACTTCTACTGACATTGCATGACGCATCCTCCCGGGTAGCGTTATCGTGCTTGTCGGGAGCTCACCTCCATGCTGGCTTGCCTTAAATCGTCGGTCCAAAGCCGATAGATTCCTTATAGGCATGTGCGGTGAGGGGCGGGACGATATCTCCCACGGTCTGTGCCATTGGCCAAATGCGGCTAAGGTCCCTCCACCCCGTCAAGCCCTTTCTGACTCGTCACGGTCAAACATAC
>JALYXN010000290.1 GCA_030947085.1 Pseudomonadota bacterium
GCGGGCGAAAAGCAGAGGCCGCGCTCCCTTCCCCGCCCGCGCTACAGGGAGCAGCGAGGCTTCAAGCAGGAGCGGGCTGGGTGAGGCCGCTGTTCTATCCCACAACGTCAAAAGCAAACCCCCTCCCAACCTCCCCCTGCACGCAGGGGAGGAGCTTTTTTTTGCTCCCTCCCCTGCTTGCAGGGGAGGGCCTGGGTGGGGTCGCTCTTGATCTATCGCTTCATCGCGACAGAAAGATATACAATCGCTGGCATTGTTCAAAAGGGACTCTGCGATGCCGGCAATCAGTTTCGAATTCTTCCCGCCCAAGACCGACGAACAGCGCGCGCAGATGGATCGCACTGCGCAGGCGCTGAAGGCGCATCAACCTGAGTACGCCTCGGTAACCTTCGGCGCGGGCGGCTCCACGCTGAGCTACACCGGCGAAACGGTGGCACGGCTTCATGCCACACACGGCTTCCCGGTGGCACCGCATCTGTCCTGTGTCGGCGGGACCCGCGCCGAGTTGGCAGCGTTGCTGGATGAGTATCGTGCGGCCGGCTACCGGCGCATCGTGGCACTTCGCGGCGACATGCCTTCGGGCATGGCGACGGCCGGTGACTTCCGCTACGCCGCCGAGCTGGTGCGCTTTATCCGCCAGTACTGTGGCGATCATTTTCACATCGAAGTGGCGGCCTATCCGGAAACCCATCCGCAGGCAGACGACGCGTTGCGCGACCTGCAGCATTTCAAGGCCAAGGTCGACGCTGGCGCGAACGGCGCGATCACCCAGTACTTCTTCAATCCCGATGCCTATTTCCGCTTTGTCGATGACGTGCGTCGGCTGGGCGTGGACATACCGATCGTGCCGGGGATCATGCCGATCTCCAACTACAGCCAGCTGAAGCGCTTCTCGGACATGTGTGGCGCGGAGATTCCGCGCTGGATCTCAAAGCGCATGCAGGCGCACGGCGACGATGCCGATTCGGTGCGCCAACTCGGCGCCGAGGTGGTGGCGCAGTTATGTCGACGCTTGCTCGATGGCGGCGCCCCGGGCCTGCATTTCTACACGCTCAATCGCGCCAAGGCGACCCAAGCGGTGCTGCGCCAACTTTTCTGACCGGTGAGCCGGGTATGCTGCGCGAATGCTTCGATCCGCCGCCCTGTTGTGCCTGTTCTTGTTCATCCTGGCCGCCCCGGCGCGGGCGCAAACGGAGATCCATCACTGCATCGGCGCCAACGGTGGCGCCGTATTTACCGACCAGCCCTGCGCCACGCTGCAAGCCACCCCGGTCGTGGACGGCGCGCCGAAAACCAGTACAACGCCCTTGTCGACGCCCCCGCCAACCCTGTGTGCCGCCAGCCCGGAAGCGTTGCGGCAAAGCGTGATCGACGCCTTCGCGGCGCGCAACGCCAACCGGATGGCGGGGCTGATGCTGTGGAATGGCTATAACAGCAGCGCAGTCATTGCCGACATCCGCTCGCTCAACCATCTGATGAAACAATCTTTACTGGATGTCGACATACCCGATGGTGACGCCACCTTGGAAGACGCGGCCGCCGCACCTGATCCAGCCGACGCCGGCGCCGACCCCTTCGCCAGCAGTCCGCCAGCCGCGTCGTCGCCAGCGAGGTCCGACGGTGACGAACTGGTGCTGCATACCGCCGGCAACGACGGCAGCGGGATCCCGCATGAACGCCGTTTTGGCGTGGTCCATCGCGCTGGCTGCCTTTGGCTGCGCCGTCTGAATTGATGCTGGATCAGGGCATCAGCGGTTATGATGGGCAGTCCCCTTTGGAGAATCGACATGGCGCAGCAATACCCCGAATGGATCTGGCAGAACGGAAGCATCAAACCCTGGGCTGAGGCGACCACGCATGTGATGTCGCACGCGCTGCATTACGGCTCGTCCGTTTTTGAAGGTATCCGCAGCTACGCCACGCCCGACGGCGCCACGATTTTTCGCCTCACCGACCATCTGAACCGGCTGTACCAGTCGGCCAAGATCTACGACATGGTGTTGCCGTACTCGGTCGACGAGCTGGCCGCAGCCTGCCGCGAAGTGATCAAGAAAAATGGTCTCGGCGCCGCTTATCTGCGGCCGGTCGCCTATCGCGGCCTGGGCGGTTTCGGCCTGTCCGCCGACACCCCGATCGACGTGGCCGTCGCCTCGTGGTCGATGGGTCCCTACCTCGGGCCGGAAGCGTTGAAGAACGGCATCGACGCCTGCGTGTCGAGCTGGCAGCGTTTTGCCCCCAATACCATCCCGGCCGGCGCCAAGGCCGGCGGCAACTACCTGTCCGGCCAGCTGATCGCGCGCGAGGCACGTCGCCTCGGCTTCGGTGAAGGCATCGCGCTGGCCTCCAGCGGCCTGCTCAGTGAAGGCGCTGGCGAAAACCTGTTTCTGGTCTTCGATGGCGTGTTGCACACCACCCCGGCCAGTGCCTCGATCCTCGCCGGCATCACCCGCGACACGCTGAAAACGCTGGCCCGCGAGGACGGCATCGAAGTGGTCGAGCGCGACCTCCCGCGGGAATACCTCTACCTCGCCGACGAGATCCTGATGTGTGGCACCGCCGCCGAAGTCACCCCGATCCGCTCGGTCGATGGCAAGCAGATCGGCACCGGCAAGGCCGGACGCGTCACCCTACGCTTGCAGGAGCTGTTCTTCGGCCTGTTCGAAGGCCGCACCCATGACAAGTGGGGCTGGCTCGAACAAGTCTGATACACCCTTTTGTGGGCGGCAGGCCCCCTGTAGGAGCGGCTTCAGCCGCGATGCTTTTCGCTGTGACATATAAGC
>JALYXN010000297.1 GCA_030947085.1 Pseudomonadota bacterium
CGGCTGCGGGCACGCTCGATCACGAACCCTGGCACGTTCAGATCGGATGGCAGGGTGGCATCGTCTTGCAGGGCCTTGATCGCCTGCAGCACCAGTTCGCGCAAGGGTTCTTTCACAGACGGGGTCAATGTCGGGATGGAACCCCTAATCATAACAGACCGCCATCCGCGCGAAACTCGAAGGCCGCAGGATCGTACTGCTGATGGTTGTCTTCATATAGCGCTGCTGCGATGCGACGAGCGCCCTGTGGATAACTCTGTGGGGAAAATGAGGTGGCCGCGGCCCGTGGCGGGTTGATTCAGCCTTACATGCCCTTGTCATGTGGGAAATATGTTGAAATACAGTGGCTTATAATGCCAATCTGGTGTCAGATAGGTGATCCGGTCGTGGAACGCTGATTACTGCGTTTTGTGTATAAGTATCGCTGACTTGGGGAGATTTTCAGCGCCATCTGTCACTGGCATGTCATGCAGCGTTGCGACACTGCCTGCGCTGGACGTGACCTCCCCTCCACGCCACAGCACCGGAGATGCCGCTCTCTCCTCCTCCCCCAATCGGCCAAACGGCGTGTTGAACCACGCCGTTTTTTTTGCGTGGTTCGCGCCTGATACGGTCGATGTTTTCGGGTTTGCCCGGTCCTTTTCGCTCACCACGTGCGAGCCCATGTCTGGAGCGGGCAGGACACGTCCATCCGTGAGCGGTACACCCGCGATCAGCTTGCGGTTCTCCAGTCCGGCTGTTTTCAATCATCAGCCGTAACCGGTGGACGACATCCCGGCTAGATCAGGCCGCGCGCCGCCATCGACACCGGTTCACCGCTGCCGATGACCAGGTGATCGAGCACACGCACGCCGACCAATTGCAACGCGTCGCGAAGCTCGTGGGTAATGGCCCGGTCTGCGGCGCTGGGTTCGGCCACGCCCGAGGGATGGTTGTGGGCGAAAATCACGGCGCAGGCATTGTGTTGCAGGCAGGCGCGAACGACTTCGCGCGGATGCACGCTGGCGCCGTCGACCGTACCGCGGAACAATTCCTCGAACGCCAGTACGCGATGGCGGTTGTCCAGATACAGACAGCCAAAGACTTCGTACGGCAGGTGGCGCAGTCGCGCGCTGAGGTAGGCCCCACTGTCGCGCGGGTTGCCCAGGCTCTCGCGTTGCTGAAGTTCCTCGGCCAGGCTGCGCCGCGCCAGTTCCAGTGCCGCAACAATTCGGGCGCGCTTGGCCGGGCCGATGCCGGCGACGCGGATCGGCGACTCGGGCTGACCGAGCAAGGCACCGAGACTGCCGGCGTTGGCCAGCAGGTCACGGCCCAGCGCAACCGCATCCTTGCCGCGGCTGCCACTGCCCAGCAGCACGGCGAGCAGTTCGGCGTCGGACAGCGCAGCACTGCCACGGGTCAGCAGTTTTTCGCGGGGGCGTTCGCCTTCGGGCCAGTTTCGGATACTCATGGGTGAAGCGTGCGGGCCAGCGTCGCGCGCGGGCAGCAGTTGCCCCGGGTGAATCCGGTAAGCTACGGGTCTGCCCGATTGTCAGGCCCGCCCTACATGAGTCTTGCTCAACGCCGCATCCTGCTGGGAGTGTCTGGTGGGATCGCCGCCTACAAGTCCTGCGAACTGGTTCGTCGCCTTCGTGATCTCGACGCCGAGGTACGCGTGGTGATGACCGAGGGTGCCACCCATTTCGTCACGCCGACCACCTTTCAGGCGCTCTCCGGCCAGAGCGTGCGGGTCAGTTTGTGGGACGCGCAGGCCGAGGCGGCGATGGGGCATATCGAACTGGCGCGCTGGGCCGAGCGCATTCTGGTGGCGCCGGCCAGCGCCAACCTGATCGCGCGTCTGGCCCACGGTCTGGCCGACGATTTGTTGACCACGCTGTGCCTGGCCAGTGGCGCGCCGCTGTATCTTGCGCCGACGATGAATCAGCAGATGTGGGCGCATCCCGCGGTGCAGGCCAACGTGGAGACCTTGCGACGACGCGGTGCGCATCTGTTGGGGCCTGCCGACGGCGATCAGGCCTGCGGCGATGTCGGTAGCGGCCGCATGCTGGAACCGCATGAGCTACGCGATGCGCTGGTGGCGTCGTTCGGCACGCAGGCGCTGGCGGGCCTGCAGGTACTGGTCAGCGCCGGCCCGACCTATGAAGACATCGATCCGGTTCGTTTTCTCGGCAACCGCAGCTCGGGAAAGATGGGTTTTGCGGTGGCGGAGGCCGCGGTGCAGGCCGGCGCGACAGTGACCTTGGTGGCCGGACCGGTAAGCCTGCCCACGCCCACTGGCGTGGTTCGCCGCATCGACGTGCGCAGCGCCGCACAGATGCATGCCGCGGTGATGGACGCGGCAGCGCAGACCGACATCTACATTGGCGCGGCGGCCGTTGGCGACTATCGCCCGCGGGAGGTGTCGGCCAAGAAGCTCAAGAAGCACGACGGCGCCGGGCTGTCGCTTCAGCTGTGTGAGAATCCGGACATTCTGGCGGGCCTCTCCGCGCAGACCGCGCACCCGTTCCTGGTCGGATTTGCCGCCGAAACGCATGATGTCGCCAGTTACGCGCAGGGCAAGCTGCGCAACAAGGGGCTGGACATGATCGCAGCGAATCAGGTCGGCGGCGGCCTCGGTTTCGAAGCCGGCGACAATGCGCTGACGCTTTACTGGGGCGACGGCTCGGCGGAGCTGCAGCGCACCGGCAAGTGCGAACTGGCCTGCCAGCTGATTGCCCACGTCGCCGAGCGTTATCGGGCCGTGCGCGGATGACGATCCCTGTCGAACTGAAGATCCTCGACCCGCGACTAGGTACCAGCATTCCACTGCCACAGGCGGCCACGCCGGGCAGCGCCGGAATGGACCTGCGCGCCGCGCTGGAACAGCCGCTTACACTGGCACCCGGCGATACCGCCCTGGTACCCAGTGGGATTGCCATTCATATCGGCGATCCGGACTGGTGCGCATTGATCGTGCCGCGTTCCGGCCTGGGACATAAGCAGGGGCTCGTCATGGGCAATCTGGTCGGGGTGATCGATGCCGATTATCAGGGGCCGTTGATGATCTCGTGCTGGAATCGTGGCTTGCAGCCAGTCACCATTGAGCCGGGGGACCGGATCGCACAGCTGTTGCTGGTGCCGGTGGCGCGGGCGCAACTCAACGTGGTCAGTGAATTTACGCCGAGCGAGCGAGGTGTCGGCGGATTCGGTTCGACCGGTGTCCAATGATGACAAAAGCCAGCTCGAGTCGGGTCGAGTCGCAGCTATAGCCAGGGGGGCGAATATGAACATCGGAACAAAACAAGTCCAGGTCGACTGGCGGGCGTGGCTACCGCTGGCAGGCGGCACCTTGCTGCTGCTGTTGGGGGTGTTCTGTGCCTGGCAGACCTGGTTAATTGCCGACGAGGGCCGCGCCGTGGCGCGCGTGCACGCGGCGCAGGAAGAGGCCGTCAAGGCGGTCTCCGACGAGATCGCCAATCAGCGCCGCAGCGTCGAGCAAGCACTGTCTGCGGTTGATCCGACGCGCTTGATAAGCGATCCGCAGCAATCCGCAGCCGCCTTGCGCCAGCGCTTGCCGCAAGCGCTGAAGCTTGAGCTTTACAGCGGCGACCTGAACGAGGTCCTGCGGGCGAACTATCGCGAGTTTGGTTATGCCAAGGCCGCCCAGTTGATGGCCGCGCAAAGCGCCGCCGGCGTGCCCCTGGCGCAAAGCGTTGCCCACGGCGACGGGCGTCGCTTGAGTCTGGTCATGCCGCTGGGCGCGCCGGAAGATGCGCAGGCCTGGGTGTGGATCGAACTACCGTTCGCTCCGGTGAAGCGACGTTTTCAGGCGATCTCCCCCGCGGGCGGGCGGCTGGCGCTGCGTCAAGGGAATGATCAAAGCAGTCTGCAATTGTTGTCGCATGGTTCTGGCGCGGGCTTGGTCGAGGCGGTCGGCAAGCCGGTTGCCGGCAGCGTGTTCAGCATCAGCGCCAGTTTGCCCAACGCGTTCATCGTGCTGCCGCGTTCGTGGCTGGTGAGCATCTTGTTCACCTTGCTGGGACTGGGTGCAGGTATTTACCTGTTGTGGCTGCGCTGGCGCTCCCCGCCACCTGTTGTCGTGGACGATGATGAGTCGGCGATTTCCGACGAGGCTGAACCGGTGTTGCTGCCAGTCAAGCCGGAAGTGCCACCACCGCCGCCGCCAGAAACGCTAGCGGCAGTGGTTGCGCCCGCCCTGAATCTCGATCCGTCCATCTTTCGTGCCTACGATGTGCGCGGCGTGGTGGGCAAGACGTTGAGCAAGGAGGTGGCGCATGCGCTGGGTCAGTCGATCGGTGCGCTGATGGTGGAAAAAGGCTTGCGCGAAATCGTGATCGGCCGAGATG
>JALYXN010000312.1 GCA_030947085.1 Pseudomonadota bacterium
ATCCGCTGGCCACTCATGCCTCCAATTGCACGGGTTTTCTGAACATGCTGATCACGGCCCGCGATTCCGGCGTGAACAGCTTCACCTACGCCGCGTCCAGTTCCACCTACGGCGACGAACCGACCCAACCCAAGGTAGAGGACAAGATTGGTCGTGCATTGTCGCCGTATGCGGCCACCAAACTCTTCAACGAAATTTATGCCGAGGTGGTTGCGCGCTGCTACGGCTTCAAGGCGATCGGCCTGCGTTACTTCAACGTTTTCGGGCGCCGACAGGACCCGGATGGCGCCTACGCAGCGGTCATCTCACAGTGGATCGCCAGCATGATTCGGGGTGATCAGATATTCATCAACGGTGACGGCGAGACCACACGCGATTTTTGTTTTGTTGCCAATGCCGTGCAGGCCAACTTGCTGGCAGCACTTGCCGATGATGAGCAGCGGGACCGGGTCTATAACGTGGCGGTGGGGCAACGCACCAGCTTGAATCAGCTGTTCCATTCGCTGGTCACGGAATTGGGCGCGAACGGAGCCCACTATGCGGGCAACTTAGCCTATCGTGATTTTCGCGCAGGTGATATCCGCCACTCGATGGCCGACATCACTCGAGCGCAGACGCGGCTCGGCTATGCACCGACGCACACCTTGCACGAGGGTCTGCGCGAGGCGATGCCGTGGTATCTGCAGTTTATTGCTCAACGCTCGGCGGCGTCATGAGGGGTTCAACGGTGCGAAAAGACATGCACTGCGCGGGTGAAGGGACGATAGTCAGCTAGCCCTGGCTGCGCGTCCGGGATTACCTTTACGCGCAGATGACTCACTGGTGTGTCGAGTCATTTGCGTCTGGATAATCCCGCCTTTCGGATGCTCCAAGTACGCTAGCGCTAATGAACGAGGAGTGAAGCGTTTAATTCAGAGACTTCGAACAACAACGCCGTAATAATCATGTATGACGCCGCGTGGAGCCGTACGCAGAATGCACGCAGTGTCTTGCTACACTCAACGCATATGGAATCGAGGGGTGTCCCGTCGTGCAGCAACTCAGGATTGATTTAATTGCGGCCGCGCGGCCCAACTTCATGAAGGTCGCGCCGTTGTTCCATGCATTGCAGGAGCAGCCATGGTGCCGCTTGCGCATGGTGCATACCGGCCAGCATTACGACCAGAACATGTCAGAGGCTTTTTTTCGTGACCTGAACTTGCCGTCACCGGATCTGCATCTGGGCGTGGGTAGTGGCAGCCACGCGAGACAAACCGCCGACGTCATGCTCGCCTACGACGAGTCCTGTAGTGCAGATCGTCCCGACCTGATCGTTGTAGTGGGGGACGTCAACTCCACAGTGGCCTGTGCATTGGTCGGCGCGAAGTTATGCATCCCGGTGGCGCATCTTGAAGCTGGATTGCGCAGTCGTGACCGCCGGATGCCCGAGGAAATCAACCGGCTGGTGACCGATACGCTGGCCGATATCCTGTGGACGCCATCACCCGACGCGGACGAGAATCTTGCCGCCGAAGGTGTGGCACTGGAAAAGATCACGCGAGTTGGCAACATCATGATCGACTCCTACGAACTCATGCGCGAGCGTATCGATGCGGGTAAAGAGCGGCATCGGCTTGGACTGAACGGCCGCGCATACGCGGTGGTGACTCTGCATCGCCCTTCCAACGTGGACAGCCCAGCGCAGCTCGCGGCGCTGGTCGGTCAACTGATCGCTATAGCGGCAAAATTGCCGCTGGTGTTTCCGGTGCATCCACGGACGCGCAAGAATCTGGAAACCTTCGGCCTGTGGTCGAAACTGGTCGCCGCACCCCATTTGCAAGTAATCGAACCACTCGGCTACGTAAATTTCATGAACCTCGTGTGCGGTGCGCAATTGATCATCACGGATTCGGGCGGCATCCAGGAGGAAACCACTTATCTGGGCATACCCTGTCTGACATTGCGCACCACGACGGAACGGCCGATCACGATCACCCAGGGCACCAACCGGTTGGTGACCAACGCCGAGTTGGTGCCAGCGGTGGACAAGATTCTGGCCGGCCACTGGCCGCATGGACGCAGGCCCGAGCTTTGGGACGGACATACGGCCACGCGCGTGGTGGAGGACATTCACCGCCGCTTGCTAAACGCGCAGCCAGCCACCATGGCTGATGATGCGGCAGCGACCGAGAGTGCCGCCAGCGAGCGTTTGCGGAGCGATGCCTGAGTCCAGGATGGGACCCATGACCGGTTGAGCAAGACAACCCCGTACGCCCGGAATCGCCCCCCATATGCACGTCATCATCATTGCCAGTTACCTGATCGCTGCCGCCGCGTTCCTGGCAGGCACGGCGCTGCTTGGTGTTATCTGGCGCGGCCAGCGCACGGGCGCCTTACTGATCCTGGTGATGCTGGTCTCGACCTTGTGGGGCGGGGTGCTGGCGTATGCCGAGTGGCAGCCTGCAGTGGAGGTCAACTGGGTATTGCTGGCCGAAGTTATTCGCTACGGCGCCTGGATTGCTTTCGTGAGCGCCCTGTTTGGCGCTTGGCCAGCGTCTGGCCTGTTGCGCGGTATTCGATTCATCGCGCACGCACTCTGGGTCGTGCTAGCGCTGTATTGCTTATGGCCGATGGTGGGCTTTCCACAGGTGATTGCCTTTCGCTTCAATGTCAGTGTGCCGCTGGTCGGCGTGCTGGTGCTTGCGCTCACCGGGGTAATTTTTCTCGAGCAGATTTACCGCAACGTCAGGCCGGAACAGCGCTGGGCGCTCAAATTTTTAGTGATCGCCCTCGGCGCCATGTTTGCCTACGACATCTTTCTGTATTCCTACGCGTTGCTCTACCGTCAGTTCAACATCAGCGCATGGGCGGCGCGTGGTTTCATTGATGTCTTGCTGGTACCGCT
>JALYXN010000352.1 GCA_030947085.1 Pseudomonadota bacterium
GTGCAGCGAGAGCAACAGCAGCACGAACGGTATCCGGATGGCACCGGGGAGCGAGGCAAGCATGGACATTCGCAACAGCGGGAAAAGTCACAGGATAGCGGTTTGGTCGCCATCACGTTGACGGCGATGCCCGCTCACATCAGCAGTTTGCGCACTTTGAGCAGGGCCACCACGAACTCGTCGATTTCCTCGCGCGTGTTGTAGAACGCCAGCGAAGCCCGCAGCGTGGCGGGCACATCGTAGAACTGCATCAGCGGATGTGCACAGTGATGGCCAGAGCGCACCGCGACGCCCTGCAGATCGAGCAGGGTTGCCATATCGGTCGCCTGCGCACCGTCGACCAGGAACGAGATGACGGGCTCTTTTTCCGCAGCCTCGCCGAAGATGCGCAGGCCCGGGATTTCACGCAGGCGCTCGGTCGCGTAAGCCAGCAACTGCTGCTCCCACGCGTGGATGGCGGCAAAACCCATCGAGTCGTAGTAGTCGATCGCGGCAGACAAGCCCACGAAACCGGCGATGTTCGGCGTGCCTGCCTCGAACTTGTGCGGAGGCGCCGCGAAGGTACTGCCGCTGAAGCGCACCTCGCGGATCATCTCGCCGCCGCCGAAGAACGGCGGCATGGCCTCCAGATGTTCACGCTTCGCCCATAGTGCGCCGGTGCCGGTCGGGCCGAGCATCTTGTGGCCGGTAAACGCGTAGAAGTCGCAGCCCAGGGCTTGAACATCGACCGCACGATGCGGCACCGCCTGCGAGCCATCCACCAGCAGCGCGATACCGCGCTTGCGGCATTCGCGTGCGATCTGCTGCACCGGGTTGACCGTTCCGAGCACATTGGACACGTGGGCGACGCAGGCCAGCTTCACTTCCGGCGTCAGCATCTCGATATATTTCTCGACGATCAACTCGCCGCGCTCATTGATCGGCGCCGCCTTGACCGTGGCGCCGCTGCGTCCTGCCACCAGCTGCCACGGCACGATGTTGGCGTGATGCTCCATCATCGTGGTGAGGATGGCGTCGCCCTCCCCCAGCCGCGGCAACGCGTAGCTGTACGCCACCAGGTTGATCGCCTGCGTGGTACCGGACGTGAGGATCAACTCGTTTCGCGACGGCGCATTGATGAACCGCGCCAGCTTGTCGCGCGCGCCCTCGAAAGCGGCCGTCGCCTCCTCGCCCAGCTGATGCACCGCCCGCGCCACGTTGGCGTTGTGCTCGCGGTAATGCGTGCTCATCGCCTCGATCACCGAAACCGGCTTCTGGCTGGTGTTGGCGTTGTCCAGATACACCAGCGGCCGATCATGCACGCGCCGCCCGAGCAGCGGAAAGTCCGCACGGATGCGCTGGACGTCGAAGACGGTGGGCGTGCTGACTGCTGCATTCATTGGAGAAAGTCCGGTTAGCTCCCTCCCTGGCGGCTAGGGAGGACCCTGCACGCAGGGGTGAGGAGAGAGGTATCAGCTAGGCAATGGTGCAACCAGCAACAACGACAGATGTTCCAGGAATCCTTTCTCCCTCCCCTGCTGGCAGGGGAGGGCTGGGGTGGGGTCGCTCTTCGCCGCCAGAGCTTTACCCACCTTGCCGCCCCTGCACGCCGAGGCGAGAAATATCAGCTCGGCAATTGTGCAACCAGCAACGACGACAGATGGTCGCGCAGTTCATCGTCGGGCAGATCGTCCAGCACCGCACGACAGAACGCAGCAGTCAGCAACGCACGCGCCTCGGCCAGCGGAATACCCCGCGAACGCAAATAAAACAGCGATCGCTCATCCAGCTGCCCCACAGTGGCACCATGCGCCGCCTTCACTTCGTCAGCGTAGATCTCCAGCTCGGGCTTGGTATCGATCTCCGCACTGGGCGACAGCAGCAGGTTCTTGTTGCTGAGGCTGGCGTCGCTGCCATCGGCACCGCGCGCCACCACCATCGCACCACGAAATACGCCACGCGCCCGGTCATTGGCGACACCGCGCCAGTTCGAGGTCGAGGTGGTGTTCAAGGCCTCGTGACGGATCGCCAGCTGGGTGTCGACATGCTGGCGGCCGTGCGGCATGAACACACCACGGGTATCCAGCCGCGCATTGTCACCCACCAGTTCCACTTGCAAGTCATGTCGCACCAGCGCGCCGCCGAGCTCGAGGATGTGCAGCATCGCCTGCGCATGCGCCTGCAGGCGCAGATGGCTGCGGCGAATCAGGTTCGACGCCGCACCCGCGTTCTGCAGCGTGAGGTGACGCAATTTGGCGCCCTCATGCAAGGCCACATCGCAGACCAGGGTGGACAATTGGGATGGCTCGCCGCTGCCCAGGTGATGTTCGATCACCGCAAGCTCGGCACCTTCACCCAGTTCGATCAGATTGCGTGCATGCCAGGCCAGTTCGGTCTCGCCGGCCGCACCGACAAACGTCAGCTGCACCGGTACCGTTATCCTGGCGTTGGCTGCCACCCGAAGGACCACGCCATCAACCGCCATCGACGCATTGATGCGCGCAAAGGCGTCGCCGGGCTCGCGGTAGTGTCGCGACAGGGCGAA